>JAYVEZ010000081.1:0-5342 GCA_043773645.1 Cytophagales bacterium | reverse complement strand
CCACTGCACCGATCAGGTCCATGGTTCGAGAATGTACCTAAAATAAACTTTCCAGCAGGCATGACGGATCGCACCACATTGTCCTTATAGTGTTGGATGCTATAATCATCATTCAGAAAGTGAAAGGCTGCCCTGTCATGCCAAACCGAGAATTTGACAGATGGTTTGAAATCCACGACATCATCTAGAATCCAATTTACTTTACTCTCTTTGCTGCCAAGTCTTTTTCGGGCACGGTCAATGGCTTCGGAAGAAATGTCCAGAACGAAGAGATTGGAGTATCCTTTTTCGATCAGAGCATCCACCAAATGGCTATCTCCGCCACCGATATCAATGATCGGATCATGGTGGCCCACTCCCGCCTCCTCAATTAATTCAACTGAAGTTTTGGGGTAAGCCTGATACCAGCTAAATTCATTTTCAGCCTTGTTGTAAACTTTTTGCCAGTGTTCGAAACGATTCATATGGGGTGCTAAGGCCACAACAATATTAGTAGATTACGGTTCCTTGAATCGTCAGCAGTTTTGAAGTAAGATATCCAATCCTTACTTCGTCATCTTACCATAATCAACCACCAGGTTGCACATCGCACTCACACCGAGTTTAAGTCCGCTGTCATCTACGAAGAACTGTGGCGTGTGGTGAGGGCCTGAGGTTGCCGGATCTTGCCCCTTCGGCATCCCACCAAGAAAAATGAACAGCCCAGGAACCTTTTCACTGAAGTAGGAAAAATCTTCTGAACCGGTACGTGCCGGAACCAATACAACATTGGTCTCGCCTGCTGATTTTCTTAAAGAAGGGAGCATTTTTGCTGTTAACACCGGATCGTTATATGTGACAGGATAGTCGATCGTGTAGGGCAGGTCTACCACGGCAGTTGCGCCTGCGGCTTCAGCAGTCTTTGTCGCTATCTGATTGATGCGCTCCATCACCAATTTCTTGTCCTCCAGGCTCAAGGTTCTCACGGTCCCCATCAATTCTACTTGTTCAGGAATAATGTTGGACCGGTTGCCACCATGAATCGAACCAATCGTTACCACAGCAGCATTTTTTGTAATGTTTACGTTGCGACTGACAATGGTCTGGAGGCCGTAGACAATTTGTGATGCTGTTAGGATGGGATCAACCGAGGTCCAAGGCGATGCACCATGAGAAGGCTTCCCTTTGACGGTAATCTTCAGGTCCATGGCTCCTGCCATGGCTCCTTCTGGCCGGTAATCAATCTTACCGACCTCTGTTTGGCCAGAAATATGCAATCCGAAAATCACGTCCACTTTTGGGTTTTCAAGTACTCCTTCTTTGACCATAAGTTTGGCGCCACCTTCTTCACCTGCTGGTGCACCTTCTTCAGCGGGTTGAAAGATGAATTTTACGGTGCCTTTGAGTTCACTTTTCATGGAAGAAAGAATTTCTGCAACACCCATCAGAATTGCCACATGCGTATCATGACCGCAAGCATGCATGATGCTTACTGGCTGACCATTAAATTCACCCTTCTCTTTGGAAGCGAAAGGCAAATCATTTTTCTCGAGCACGGGCAAGCCATCCATATCCGCTCTTAAAGCGATTACAGGTCCTGGCAGCGCACCTTTCAGTATCCCAACAACACCGGTTTTAGCTACACCGGTCTTCACTTCAATACCCAAAGACTGCAAGTGCTTGGCCACAATGGAGGCCGTGCGGAATTCGCGGTTGCTGAGTTCGGGGTGTTCATGGAAGTCCCTGCGCCATGCAATTACCTTTGCATCCATGCTTTCAACTTTTGTATGAATGGCCTGCCGCTGCTTGTCCACCTGGGCATTGGCGGCAAAGAATAAGAATGTGAGGGCGTAAGGGAGTAATTTCTTCATGGTGGCTAAATTATTTTGAATGATAGTGAAGTTCGGACGATTGTCAAAGCAAAGTTTGACCATGGCCAGGCACTGGTGTTTTAAATGGATTGAATTGGCTTCAGAATGTTTAATTATTCTTGAATGCTTTGTCAAGGAATTGATAGCGGGCATCATCTTTAGCCCGGATCGTTTTTGACTGCACATCAATGACCATCACCGGAGGTGTAGTGTCCGCTGCAGTGGATGCAGGCCAATCCGGGAGACTGCCTCCATTGGGATTGCCTGTTTTAATAAAGTTCGCAAAGTAGTTTTGCATCGTTTCCGAGACGGTGTAATCATCCGCGGTCCACGCAAAGTCCTTGTTTGAGCTCAGGTTACCCATGCAGTATTCAATTTCGCAAGCATGCGGAGCTCCGATGGGATCAGGCATCTTGGATCCTTGCTGCTTTTGGGTACCTCCGGCCAGGCCTGTGGTAAGGCTTTGGTCAATCATGGGTGGTCTCAACTTAGTGTACAAATAGCGGTAGACCTGATTGGAACTGTTCTTGCGATGAAGGTCAAACCATTTCCATGTGCTGTAGGCAATAAAGCGGTCAGAGGCCAAAGCAGTAGCTGACTCCTCAATCTCTTTTGCAGATCCATGGGGATAGAGTATGAGTACCTCCTCAAAAGTTTTCGGATACATTTCCTTTACTTGCTTGACATAATTTTCGTCATTATAAGGCAAGCCTTGCATGAAAGCCATTCCAGGAATTTCTGCTGAGTTCCATCCCAGCAACAATGGAACTTTTGCCTGCTCCTTTGCTTTGAACACTTCAGGTAAAGACTTGGAGAGAAAGTATCCATCCATGACCATGGGAAAACCAAACCGCTTTGAGTCATTGTACAATTCGTAAATATCACGTGTACTCAGGGCCCGAAGTTGTGCCAGTGTCGGGTAGCCTATTGATTTCGCAAAATCAAGTCCAGTCTTTTCTGCATCGGCAAGAGTTACCGGGGCCAGGCCTGAACTGATGGCAGCGCCACTCTCACCAATGGCACCCGCAATTAAGTCCTTAGAAAGGGGTGAAGCCATTTGAGCACTCACAGAGAACGACCCCGCCGATTCTCCTGCGATCGTTACTTTCTTCGGATCACCGCCAAACGCGGATATGTTTTTCTGCACCCACTTTAATGCTGCATGCTGATCAAGCAGGCCATAGTTGCCGGAAGCCTTATGAGGTGATTCCTTGCTCAGTTCAGGATGGGCGAAGAATCCGAAAATATTCAGGCGATAGTTAACCGTAATGACGACGATTCCCTTCCGGGCCATGCTGGCACCATCATAGCGTGGTTCAGAACCGTCTCCCGCTACAAAACCACCTCCATAGAAATATACAAGCACCGGCAAACCCGTGGTATTTCGCTTGGCAGGAGTCCATACATTCAGATACAAACAGTCTTCACTGAATCCAGGTGCCCTGAAATTCATGTCCCCAAAAACAGGTGCCTGTACCGGACCGGGACCAAAAATTTTAGTCGGACGAACGTCCTTCCAATTTGTCAGGGGTTGTGCAACCTTCCATCGAAGAACCCCCAGGGGAGGTTTTGCATACGGCACACCCAAATACATCTGAAGCCCAGTCTTGATATCATAGAGGCCTTCAATGATCCCATTCTCGATCGTTGTCTGAATGGGGAAGCTGCTTTTCGTTTGTCCGTTGACGAAAAGGATCACAGAAAAGAAGGCGCCGGCGAGAATAATCTTCTTCATAGGGAATACGGTTTTGGGACTTGGGGAAGTGCTTGTCAAAGATACCAGTCTTTATTGTAAATGGGTATGGTTGTGCGAGCAATTGATTCGTTGGTGATTGCTGGCCTTCTCCGCTTTGAAAATGATTGAGATCATGTTTACTTAGCACCATGGGCGCAAAGTATTCTTTATTACTCCTGATCATTTGCTGGATGGGCTGCACCACTCGGAATGGTTCGGAAAATCTGGCAACTCAATCACTGGCCTCCCCTGCCAAATCAGAAAGTGGCGAACCTTTCCTGTTCACAACCCTTGACAGCACGACTTATCTTTCGTGGTTGGAAAAAAATGGAAGTAAAACTTCGTTGAAATATTCACGTCTTGACGGTGACCAATGGTCAACACCTGCCACCATAGCCTCTGGCGACCACTGGTTTGTGAACTGGGCGGATTTCCCAGCCATGGCTGTGAACGGCAAATCACTCCTCGCCCATTACCTGGATAATGAGGACGAAGGGAAATATTCCTACAACATAAAAATTGTGACTTCAAAAAATGGTGGAACGGTGTGGTCCGAACCTTTGGTTCTTCACGAAGACAAGAAACAAGCCGAGCATGGCTTTGCATCCATCTTACCATATGAGGATGGCTTCTTTGTAACCTGGCTTGACGGAAGGAATACCATGATGGAAGGGATGGAGGAGATGAAAGGGCATAAAGGACATCATGGCGCGATGAGTCTGCGTGCTGCGATTCTTGATGCCGCCGGAAACAAATTGAACGAATGGGAACTTGATCTCAAAACCTGCGATTGCTGCCAGACCAGCGCAGCCATTACCGCCCGAGGACCCGTCGTTGTCTATCGCGACAGATCGGACGAAGAAATTCGTGACATCAGCATTGTAAGATATATTGATGGCAAGTGGTCTGCGCCCAGGAGCATTCATAATGATCAATGGAAAATTAACGGATGTCCAGTCAATGGACCTCGGATCGCGGCTCGTGGAAATGATCTTGCCATCGCTTGGTATTCCGCAGCGGCGGACAGTGCAAAAGTTCATATTATGTTTTCAACTGATGCGGGCGCCTCGTTCGGAAAGGCGATCCGCGTGGATGAAGGAAATACACTCGGTCGCGTTGATGTAGAACTGGTTAGCCGTGAGACAGCGGTGGTCAGTTGGATGGAAGGTCCACAGATCAAGGCGGCCAAAGTTCATTCCGATGGAACCAAAGGACCGTCATGGACAATTGCAACTACCTCCGAAGCCAGATCCAGTGGATTTCCGCAGATGACTCGATCTGGAAATAGGTTGATTTTTGCGTGGACGGATGATCAGGAAAAGCAAGTGAAGGTTGCCAGTCTCCTGCTGGAATAGGGAATGGGGGAAAGGGTTGCTAGTTGATCGGGCCGAAATCAATCGTCCCCATCGCTATCGTCCCGATGGCTATCGTCCCGATGGCTATCGGGATGATTGTTCGGAATACCAGTGACGAAAAACCAGCAACCATCAACTAACAACCATTTTTTCCATACCTCTTGCGTCGTGATTCCAATCATGCTTACTTCGCACCATGACAAAAAATACGCTTCCCGGTAATGCTGAACCAGACGTTGTATTGATCGGTGCAGGCATCATGAGTGCTACGCTGGGCGTGCTGTTGAAGGAGCTTAAGCCGGAGTTGACCATCGAGATTTTCGAACGGATGGATGTGGCGGGATCTGAGAGCTCCGATGCGTGGAACAATGCCGGAACAGGGCATTCAGCCTTCTGTGAACT
>JAYVEZ010000080.1:0-3697 GCA_043773645.1 Cytophagales bacterium | reverse complement strand
ATGGGTTTGACAACAGGTTTCTTAGCAGATGCCTTGGCTTTCACCGGTTTCTTGGCTTTCGCTACTACCTTTGCTTTTGCCGCCGGCTTCTTGGCTGCTTTTGTTGTCGATTTTTTCGCTGATTTCGCCATAATGCTCAGTCCTCCAGGACAGGGATTTAAAAAAGATGCGCAAAAATACACGGCAGGGTCTAAAACAAAAAATATAGCCAAATTAATTACCCTCCCGAAAAGGCTTGTATCCATTGGGATGGATTTTGACTTACTGCCTGGTCGAAACAATTACCCTTTTGCGAAAAGTTCTTACAGTCCCATCCGAGTTAAAGATTTCAAACCAGACAACATAGTATCCCATGCGGGCTTTATCGCCATCGTCGCGATCGCCATCCCATCGAAAAAAACCATGGGTACCCAGCGTTTCGTTGTCCGCAATTAATTTGAGAAGGCGGTGCTGTTGATCGATCACTTTGACATTGCCCACCCAGGCTCCCTGATCAAAATGATACTCAATTCTCACAAATTCATTTGTACCTGGGCCGGGTGAAAATATTTCTGGTACAACCACAACTTCTCCTTCTGCCGTCTCGCCCAGCAATTCAAGTTGAGAATTTGCAAACCCTGGCGTTGCAAAGCCGGTCACGGAGGATGCTGAAATCCAGTTCATGCGATCATTTGATCTCCCCTGAGGTACGATGCGCTCCAACGAAACTCCATCCGTATTTTTTAAGAAAGGTGAATGCCAATCTTGCGAGTAGGAAACCCCGTCAACCATCCTCCCTTGATCATCCAGCAGGGCGACGGAACTTTGATCATCACGAAGGCTGGGTAAGGTCACCTTGTATAAATTTCTTTCAACACTCCCAGGATATTGCAATTTAATTGTTCCGGGGTTTGGCGTGAACACCGCAAATCCCTTTGGTGGAAGCAGCATATCTCCAGGAAATAATTCAACAATATTCGTCGGGGTACCATTTGCGGTGTTGCCAATCTTCCAATGTTTTAGATTCAGGAATTTAGGCGACTGATTGAACACTTCTACAAAGTCGACTCCACCTGATCTCGGATTGAAAAGAATTTCATTCACAACGACATCCATGCTGTCCGCTTTCTCAGGAAGTCCAAAGGAAACCGAGAATGTACTGGCCTCATTTCCGCCACAGTCACGAATAGCCGATGTCTCCAACAAGTATAATTGACGCATGACCAGACTATCCTGTAAGTCAAGCAAGATGATCCTTTGGCCAACGTCTTTAAAGGCGGCATGTGATACCGACACCGATGGCTTAAGCTGAAAATTCCCTGAACTCAAAGATTCAGCGTTCAGCTTTTCATCAAAGGAAAGTACAAGCCTCCTGGGTTGTTCCGGGAATACGCTGAGCAGCGATGGTGGCGTAAGGTCGGGTTTATTGGCAAAGACAGAGTTTTGCTTGCCTGGGGTTCCCCCTCTAGGATCTGTCGACGCCTCCCAATTGTCTTCTTCACCACATGGATTGGTTGGGTCTATCAATTCAAGCGTCCAACCCCCTTCTTGTTTGTCAACATCCCGATACCACGCAATTGTATAATTAATGGAATCAATAGTCAGGTTGTTGGTATTCTTGAATGTGATTGCATCACCCCCATTGTTGAGGGTAGGAAAGTTTGCAAGGCCCATGGTCTTGCCAAAGCCCGAGAACAAACTTACCGAGGCAGCAGCGGTCACGATCCAATACTCACCCGGCAGGATGATTTGCGAAGGAAATGTACCGGTGGAACTTCCATCTGACAGCTTCCATCCGCCCAGGTTGAATGGGTCCGGGCTTCGGTTATAGATTTCCACAAATTCAGCATTGGGAAGTCCAAGTTGTGGTGATGGGTCAGGAAAAAATTCCGTGAAGATGATGTCTTTCTTCTTGCTGGGCACCGGCTGAAAGAATAGAAGAGCCTGTCGGGTCAAGTTCATGGTGTTGCCGGCAAGGTCTTTTACTCCATCAACCTGAAGGGTATAGCTAAATCCATTTACCAGTGCGGCAGAAAAGTGAATGCGAACCGTTTTCTGATCCTGCTGCAACACAGCTTGCTCCGCTGGACCCAAAGTAAGCACCCCGTAGTTGCTTGCGTTTTGAGATGAAGTTCGATCCAGCGGCTCAGAAAAAAGGAGGCTTGCATCTTGTTGACCCAAGGTTGTTATCGATATCAAGACAGGAGGAAAAGTATCCGGTACTGGTGTTCCGGTAACCACAAAATCATCAAACCAGAATTTGTCTGAACGCGTTGATGTATAAGTGCACTGAACACCAAAATAGGATGATGCCGTAAACGTATTATCGGTGGCAATTCCTTCTGATGTATAGGTCCCGGTGATTCCCGCATCTGAAAATAGTAGCCAAACACCTGAGGCATTCCTGGAGGCTTTGATCTTAATTTTGACGATCGATAAATTGACTCGATCGTCAAGGCCATCGATCATCCTGGTTTCTGTGGTCCCACTCTGTCGATAAAGACTTACATCCCGGGTGGTATTGCCAACTTTGATAAAGTAGCCATTCAATGGTCCATTAAGATTCGGTTGGTCGGATACGAGGTAAACCCTGGCCAAGTTGGTGCTGCTGGGGACGAAGTCCATTTGCAGATAGAATTCCCATGTCGCAAGGTGGATGGCCTGGCTTGAAGTTGATAGAAAAGCGCCTTCGGAGACCGCCACGGCCTGTAACTTCAACTTACCACCATTGATGGTGAACTTCGGATTATCACCTGACCAGGATGGATTACTGGTGAAGTCTCCATCAGAAAAATTATCGGTGAACTGTCCATAGCAATCGCTTGCAATGAGAAATCCGATAAGTATTGTTGCGATTTTGCTTCCATTCATTCAACCAAAATACCATTTATGCTATTTTTACAGTTCTAAAATTTAAGATTGTCATGAAAATAGTTGTGGTGGGCGCTACCGGACTGGTAGGGCAAGAGATTTTGAAAGTGATGGAAGAGCGCAACTTCCAATTTGAGGAGTTGTATTTGGTGGCTTCCGCCCGAAACGTTGGTAAGGAAATCGTTTTCAAGGGTAAGGCATATACAATTATTGGCATGCAGGAGGCCTGCGACCTGGCAGCAGACGTTGCGATCTTCTCCGCGGGTGGAAGCACTTCCCTTGAATGGGCACCAAAGTTCGCCGACAAAGGAACCATCGTCATCGACAACTCTTCCGCTTGGCGCATGGATCCAAATAAAAAATTAGTGGTCCCTGAAATTAACGGACACGTGCTACGCATTGATGATAGGATCATTGCCAATCCAAACTGCTCAACGATACAGATGGTTATGGCGCTGGCCCCCCTACACGTGAAATACAAACTGAAGAGAATTGTAGTCTCCACTTACCAATCTGTAACCGGTACCGGTAAAGATGCGGTTCAGCAGATGATGGATGAGCGCAAAGGGGTGGAAGGATCCAAAGTATATCCTCACCGGATTGACATGAACACATTGCCACACATAGACGTGTTCCTGGATAACCTCTACACCAAAGAAGAAATGAAAATGGTGAACGAGACGCACAAGATTTTAGGTGATGGCTCAATTGGCATAACCGCCACCACCGTTCGAGTTCCGACTATTGGTGGCCATGCAGAAGCCGTCAACGCAGAATTCCACAAGGAATTTGATTTGGCCGAAGTGCGTGAGTTGCTCGAGCAGACACCCGGGGTTATTGTGTCGGA
>JAYVEZ010000079.1:0-7802 GCA_043773645.1 Cytophagales bacterium | reverse complement strand
TCCCTACACGACGCTCTCCGATCTCTGGTGGTTTATGGATTATGTACCCAGCTTTTTTGAAAAGTCTGATTTCTTCGGGATGAGTTACTATGCAAGGGTTTCACACGATCCGTTGCCCATCACCTACATCGACACACCCGATAAAATAAAACACTACAACTTGTTCCACGATGATATCTGGGAATATCATCCGCAGGGGCTCAGAACTTGCCTTGATCGCTATTGGAAAAAATACAAGAAGCCCATCATCATTACCGAAAATGGTGTGTGTGATGAGAGCGACGTGCTGCGT
Organism: Cytophagales bacterium; assembly: GCA_043773645.1. Classification (GTDB taxonomy): domain Bacteria; phylum Bacteroidota; class Bacteroidia; order Cytophagales; family Cyclobacteriaceae; genus ELB16-189. The sequence goes on along the minus strand of JAYVEZ010000079.1, from coordinate 7,510 downwards.
CAACAGGCGATTATCCAGTATGCTGCCATTGTTCATAAGGCAATCGAAGACGGAATTGATATTCGCGGCTATTATTGGTGGAGTGCCTGGGATAATTTTGAGTGGCACCTGGGACCCAGTAAGCGATTTGGATTGTATGCTTGTGATCTTGTTACCAAAGACAGGACGGCCCGTGCCAGCGCTGAAATTTTCTCTGCCCTTGCTCATACGAGAACGATTCCTGAATTGGTAAAGGCATCAGAGTAGCTCTCTTATTTACTTTTATCAGTATGTACCGTTTCAATCAGCCTGCGTTGGGCTAAATAAGTCTGATATTCTTCGGAGAACACCATCCTGCTCTTCACCACGGTCTCAAATTGATCCAGGAGACCAATCACCAGTTCAGCCCCTTCCCGCAAACCGTGTCGGCTACCATCGTTGTGTGTGATGTAGTCAGCCAATCCAGAATCCTTAACGAATTTCCTGAGCATGAGGCTGCTGTTTCGACCAACCAGAATACGGGCACCGCATTGCAGGGCTACTTCGAGGTCCAGCACATCATCAAAGAAGAAAAGCACTTCATGGGGCTGGTGCTGATGATCTTGGCAGAAGGCAGCAAATGATTCCACTTTGTTTTTTGATCCGGAATAAACAGCGTGAAAACTTTCTCGTTTGGCGAAGTGAAGGGCTAAGGGATTTTGTTCGCCCGTCATGATGGCACTTACTGGAATTTTTCCATGCAATCGCCACAAAGTATATCGAAGCAAATTGGTCCCCATGGCATCCACTTCAGAAAAGATGCTTCCTTCATTCCCGCGCTTGGTGCCGTCATTAAACACACCATCCCAATCAAAAAGGACAACCTTAACTCTCTTGAGCTTGTCTATAAAAACAGAAGGAGGAGAAATAAATTCCCCTCCTTCTTTCTCAAATAATTTCACAACATTTTCGCTCACGACGCTAGGTCTTGAATGTCGATCATGCCCACCGGTTTGGTGCCATCCAGCACAAGGATTGTATCAATGTGCTTTTGCTTGAAAATGTCATTGGCGGCTGTCAGTGGATCATTCTGTTGAACCGATAGCGGCTGACCATAGGTGAAATCTGACATCCTCTTTTTCAACGTGTCTTGTCCTTCTTTCTGCAATGCCCTCCTCATGTCGCCATCGGTGAAAATACCTTTCACATTCCCATCGTTATCGGTAAGGGTGATGGCTCCGAAACCATATTCGGTCATCTTCACAAGCGCTTCGGTTAATCCTGTGTTGATGTTTACGATTGGATTGATCGGGCTAATGACATCCCGTACACGCATGGTAACAAGGCGTGTATGCTCGATAAACTGCTCCGTTCCAAGGGTGGTCAGGTTGTTATCGGTGAGGCCTTTCATGATTTTCCAGGGAGCTGTGATGGTGTGCACACCCGTGCTGATGGCATTGCGGATATGTTCAGCATTCCGAACAGACGAAAACATGATCTTGGTGTTGTAGCCATAGTGGTCAACGGCAAAAACGCATTGTGACACAAGGTCCAGCGCATCATGTCCCTGATCCTGCAGGCGGCCCACCAATGGGCAAACATAGCTTGCGCCAGCCTTCATCGCCATGTAAGCTTGCTGAAGGGTGTACACCAGGTGCACGTTGACCAGCAAGTTCTCATCGCGCAGCAGCTTACAAGCCCGCACGCCTTCCAGCGATACCGGTATTTTAAATACTGTCTTCTTGGGATCCAGGCCAAGCTTGAGTTGGCGATGGGCCTCTTTAACCACTTCCTCTGCCGTGTTGCCCAATGCTTCGATTTGAAGAACAGGCACCATTTTGCTGAGTTTTACAATGAGTGTATCCACATCCGTAACACCACCGCGGTGCATGAATGTTGGTGTCGTGGTAAGGCCATCCAGGAAGCCCAGTTTAAAGGCTTCTTCTATTTCTTTGAGGTCTGCTGAATCGAGGTATAATTCCATGATATGGGTTTATGTTAAGCCAATACTAATTGTTTTTGCCGATACTTTACTTCCACGGCGTGAAGCTCTATGATTGGTTTCAGGAATTCCTCCAGATCATACACGCACAACTGACTGGCTGCATCGCACAATGCTTTTTCCGGCTCAGGATGGGTCTCAATAAACACCCCGTCCACGCCCGCGGCCACGCCAGCCCGAGAAAGAACCGGCAGGAACTCACGCGCTCCGCCTTTGGCATCAGCACTTGGAATGCCATACTTCCGGATGCTGTGGGTGATATCAAAGACCACGGGGTAGCCAATCGCATTGAGGTGGTAGAAGCTGCGGGGATCCACCACAAGATCATTATAACCGAATGTGTAGCCACGCTCGGTAAGGATAATTCTGTCATTGCCCGCCTCTTCAATCTTATGAACCGGGTGTTTCATGTTGTCGGGAGAAAGAAACTGTCCATGTTTTACGTTGACGACGCGTCCGGTTTTCGCAGCAGCCACCACCAACGTCGTCTGCATGCACAGGTATGCGGGGATTTGAAGAACGTCCACCACTTCACCGGCGGCCTTTGCCTGATCAGGATAGTGAATGTCAGTCAGCAGTGGAAACCCAAACTGCTCCTTGATCTTCGCCAGCATCTTCACACCCTTGTCGAGTCCCGGACCATCGTAGAACTTGACGGAGCTTCGGTTGTCCTTTTGAAATGATGATTTATAAATGATGGGGATGTGCAGTCGCTCGGAAACCTCTTTCAGTTTCTCGGCTGTCTTCATCATAATCAACTCATCTTCGATCACACAAGGCCCGGAAATCAGAAAGAGGTTTTCGGTCCCACATGAAATATTTCCTACTTTAACAATTTTCTTCTTCATATCATCTTGTATTAAAGTCTCCTGAATAAATCTTTTACTGTGTCAAGAGTAATCTTGTTTTTCCAGTCTGTTCCAATGGCGTGGTTCCACATGTGCTCCAGCCTGATGGAGACATTCGCCATCGCCGTGATGGTATCCTCGCTCCACTTCTTTGAAAGCCCGGTGGGCAAGTGGATGTTATGCTTGCGCACCATCTCTCTGAATTCATCAACCCCCTCCGGATAAAAATCCCCCAGGTGTTGAAAGGCGACGCAATTGGCATAGCAATGTTTTTCGCCCAGGATTTTTGAAAGTCCATAAGAAAGTGCGTGCACGATACCCACTTCCGAATAAGTGAGACTCAGTCCTCCCATCATGGAAGCCACCATGAGCTTCTCGTCGTTCTCTTTTGTCTGGCCTGATTGCTCACCCAAATAAATCTCCCGGCAAAGGGCCAGCGATTGTTCGCCATAGGCAGTGCTGTAGGCATTGTTTAGAATTCCATCCCGGGATTCGATGCAATGAATGTATGTATCCATCCCGGTATAAAACCATTTGTCGCGGGGCACCGATGCAATGAGGTCAGGATCCAGCACCACCTGATTGAAGACGGTCCATTCACATTTAAGGCCCAGCTTCTTTTCCGGACCTGTAAGCACAGCGGTCATTGAGACTTCGGCACCGGTACCAGAAATGGTAGGGACACCAATGTGGTACACGCCTGGTTTCTTGATAAGGTTGAGTCCCTGATATTTCGACGATGGCCCCTCGTTGGTAAACATCAATGAGACCGCTTTGGCAAGGTCCATGATGCTGCCACCACCGATCCCTACCACAGCGGCAGGAACACCACTGGAATTCTTTACACGGTCGCGAAGGTTATCAACATGCTGGGTGGTTGGTTCCTCGGGATCAACATCCATGAATGTGACAATATCCTTTGGGCCAACAGGGATTCTCTTTTCCAAATCTTTACCCTTGAAGTAATTGTCTACGAGGTAGAGAATGAACCCGTCATTGGCTGACCGTTTCTCATCCACAATCTCGTTCAACTGAGAGAAGCTTCCCCTTCCGAACACTGTTTTCTCTACGCCCTTGAAATTTTTATGCATACACTTTAACGGCAAGGGCTTTTTCTATGGACGATTTGATTTTATCTGACAGGGCTATCACTTCCGATTCTTTCCAGGTACAGCGAATACCAAATGAAATAAGCCTTCCGACAACCTCCTGTGATTTGGGAAGTTGAAGGTGGTTATAGTCCTGAGGTTTTGGGTAATGGTGCACCGGAAGCGGCGCGGCTGCCTTCAGGTCTTTCAAATGCCCCCACTGATTGATGAAGTGGTACATATTGGTGTACCAGTAATTGAAACCACTTACACCCTGCTTACCAAATTCTTCCACCACATGCTTGGCAGATTCGGTGTCAGGCAACAGAAGATTCAAAAAAGTAGCGGAATCGCCTGAGGCATCGGGTATTGCAGCAAAGCCCAGTCCTGCGACATTTTTCAATCGATCCATCATCAATTGCTTGAATTGACGGTTGACCGTGCGGATGTGGGGAACCTTTCTTGTCTGCGCCACACCCACCGCCGCATGCAACTCGCTGATGCGATAATTAAATCCAAGTACGGGATGATGCTCCATCCCCCGGTTCGCCCCGACGTGGTCGTGACCATGATCGCTATAACTGTCCGCGAGCTTGTAGCAGTGTTCATCGTTGGTTACAAAGACACCCCCTTCACCTGCCGTGGCAATTTTGAAAAAATCAAAAGAGTAACATCCTGTTTTGCCAAACAATCCCACCGAGGTGCCATGATAGGATGAGCTGAATGCCTGGCCGGCGTCTTCAATCAACACAAGGTTGTGCTCTTTCACCACTTTGAGAATTTCATCCATCTCGGCCATCTGGCCGCACATGTGTACCAGCATGATCGCTTTGGTCTTCGGCGTGATGGCTTTCCGTATGCCGGCTGCGCTCAGACACAAGGTCTCATCAATTTCAGCAAATACTGGAATCCCACCAGAAAATATAACTGCTTCCACAGAAGCGATGTAGGTGAATGGCGGGACAATCACTTCATCTCCGGAACCAATGCCAGCGGCGGCCAATGCACAGGAAACCGCTGTGGAACCACTTGACACGGCGTGAGCATATTTCGCTCCAGTGATCTTCTTTACTTCAGCTTCAAAATCACGTGCTTTCCAAATATTCTTTCGCTGTGCTTCGTGATTGTAGCGGAAAAGGACACCCGTTTCCAGGACGTCATCAATTTCCTTCCTCTCCTCAATTCCAAAAAGCTCACTTCCGGGCATAAATTCAATATTTTAGGCTGCAAAGATAAATAAATAATGAATTCGAACGGGGATTAATGAGCAACGGTACATGAACTAATATCACTCCGATTAGCGCTGGATTAGTGCTGCCGCAGACAGAGGGGATTCGAAAGCTGAGAGCCGAAAGTTGAAAGTTGAAAGCTTAAAGTGTAGAGCCTCAAGCTTTGCACTTTTGACTTTAAGCTTTGAGCTTTATGCTTTCATCCCTTTTATCAATCCTTTAGGATGCGCATTTCCACCCTTCGGTTGCGGGCACGGGCTTCGGGGGTGTTGGTATTGAGAATGGGTTGTGTACCTCCAAAAGCTTTTGTTTTCACCCGGTCCTTTTCTACACCCTTGGACACAATATATTTCTTAACGTTGTCCACACGGTCTTGCGATAATTCCATGTTCTTTTTGGAATCTCCCTGATTGTCCGTATGGCCTTCCAATTGAATGACCATCCTGGTATCGTCTTTCATCAAGGCTACCACTTCATCCAGGCTGGGAAACGATTTTGGATCAATGATGTCCTTTCCTTGTTGGAAAATGAGGTGATCCAACTGAATGGTCTCGCCCTTTTTTGTGAGCAGAATGTCGCGAATGACTTTGTGATCGGCGTCAATGTCTTTTGGATCAACGAGCGCCGTGCCAATAATGTAGCCTTCAGCCTCCGCGGTGATGTAATATTTAGAAGAACCGAATATAGGAAATGAAAAAAGGCTGTCGGTAAACCGGCCCGTGATGCTGCCTGTAGGATAACTCTTGTAGAAAATTTTGGCCTTCACGCCTTTCCGCGTTACAGCGTCCATGACTTTGCCTTTGGCAAGAATTTCCTGGCCATTCACGAGCAGGGGTGCTGCCAGAAGGCACAATAAAATACAATGGGTAATCCTATTCATCGCGCAATTTCACAATCTCCTACTATAACTCAAGTTCAATAGAATCCCCCACTGTAAAGGCTTTTGGCTTTTGACCCTTACCTCTTGGCTGATTTGGCTTACCTGACTCAGCTTTTACCTCCCTTTTTTCTTCGAAGAGGCTTGTTTGCTCGGCTTTTGATTTTTTGGGGAGCGGCGTTGGCTTTTTTTCGCTGACTTTTGGCGCGCCTGACCTCTTTGGCTCGTCGAAGAGGCTTGCCTGTTCTGCCTCCCCGGCCGGTTCCGGACTGGTTTCTGATTTTTTTTTTGGCGACTGAGATCCCTTGGGTTCAGTCACCTTTCCTTTGGCTCCGGCTGCCTCAATAACATCGTTGTCATCATCGCCCTCCTCGAGTCCTGTATCTTCCGGTTCTTCCACAGGCCTCACCTTGGTCACCTTGTGCTGTGAAAGGCGGTTGCCAAGCGCTCTCCATCCCTTCACATCGATGATATCCTCGAGGTTCACAACCTCCAATTCCTTTTCCTTGCCTTTTCCCTTGACCAACTCCACTTCAACCTCGGGTGTGTCAGAAGTTGTTACAAATTCGAGGCGGGACCCGATCCCTTCGGATATGAATCCAAATTCCTTGTCCAGGCTATTGGTTTCAATTTGAAAGCGCTTGACGAAATACTGCTTGCTCTCCCCGTCGACATAGACGGCAGAAATCACTTTCTTCGGATTAAGTTTCTCCACCAGGAAGGTCTTCTCCGGTTCATAGCGATTGTTCAAATCATAGGAGGTGATCTTGTAAGAGCCGCTCCTGGTAATGGCCAGAATCTGGTCGTCGCCGTCAAACTTACCCACGTGTTTTCCCCGCTTGTCTTTGTTCAGTCTCCCCGATGCTTCATCAAACCAGAGATCGAGGCCGCTGAGGGTAGATCCTTTGGCTTCTTTGAAGTCCACCTTGCGAACCGGGTACTTGGTAATCGTATTTCCACGGGCCCCCCGGCCCTTGATTTCGAGTTCAGAAAAGTCAAAGTCGAAGATCTTCTTGCGGGCGGTACTGGATTGGCTCAACTTCACTTCCACCACTTCCGCGTCGCCGTTGGGATTGGAGCTCAGGTATTGCACCTTGCTGTTGGGATTCCCCTGGTCCAGGTTGTACTCCTTGTCCCGTATAATGGCGGGCATGGCAAATCTTTTCGCAAAAGACTTACCACTTTTCCCATCACTGTAAATCATGTTATACACCATCCGCTCGTCGCCCTTTTTCCAGATTCCGACGTGCATAATATCTTTACCCATGAAAACTTTCTCTGAAATTCGGCTTACCAAGGCCTTTCCATCCCGACGGATGGCGATGACGTCGTCCAGCTCAGAACAGTCACAAATGAACTCATCCCTCTTCAAACCCCAGCCTATGAAGCCATCGGTACGGTTGACATAGAGCTTTTGGTTGTTGGCAATGACCTCCGTGGCCGTGACCGACTGGAAGCTCTTGATTTCCGTCTTCCGCTCCCGGCCTTTTCCATACTTGTCCAATAGA
>JAYVEZ010000078.1:0-2366 GCA_043773645.1 Cytophagales bacterium | reverse complement strand
GGCGCGATACGAGGTAAATATTACTTGTTCCGCCTCTGGAAAATCAATCTTGAAAGCATCCGGTAAAACAGGAGGCACACCCGCAGTATAATTCTTACCCTGATTCCCATCAGAATTGTGGACTACCCTGTAGATTCTGTCTCGCTTTGAATGAAATTCATCAAAGCTGGATTGGTGACGCACCAACAAGAATAGTATAAGGCTTGTTGTCACCCCCAGGGTAAGGCCTGAGAGATTGATGATGGTGCTTCCCTTGGAGCGCCAAAGGTTGCGAATGGCTGTAGTGATATAGTTTCCAATCATATGATTCTCACTGAAGGAAGATGATTCTCATGTTGCAAAAGTTTTATTCAGACTTCAATGCATCCACCGGATTGGCTATTGCCGCCCGCAATGAGCGATAACCAACCGTTGCGAATGAGATGATCAAAGTGAAGGTCACACCAGAGAAAAATACAATCCACCCCATTTCCACCCGGTAGGCAAACTCTTGTAGCCATTGACTCATCGAGTACCATGCCACCGGAGCTGCGAATACAAAAGCCAGGATGACAAGTACCACAAACTCTTTTGAAAAAAGTGCAATGATCTGGCCTACTGAAGCCCCCAAAGTCTTGCGTATGGCCACTTCCTTTGTTTTCTGGTTCGCAAGGAAAGACGCCAGTCCGTACAAACCCAGGCACCCAATAAAAATGGCGATTCCGGCAAACACCTCGAATAGCTTAAACATCTTGTCTTCCTGACGATACAACCGGTCAACGTACTGGTCAAGGAAGGTGGACTGGAACAAATACTCCGGAAATAACTGGGACCAGGTATCCTCGATGAACTTCAGGGTCGCGGGGGCATGGGTTGTTGAGATCTTGATGCCAGCATCATAGTAAAACGCAGGGTAAGAAACCAGGATGACAGGATTGAGTTTGTTCCGAAGGGAGGTGGTGTGGAAGTCTTTCACTACCCCCACGACGGGTGCGGTTGAATGATTCAAACCCGTGGTAATACTCTTGCCGATAATGTCTTCGGGCGAAGCGAAACCAAGGGTCTTTACCGTTGTTTCATTGACGACAAATGTCAATTGTCGATCTTCATCCTTCGCAGCACCCGCCATCTTCTCTTCACTTTCATAAAACCACCTTCCTGCGAGCAACTCCAACCCATACACGTCTTTGTAGTGGAGATCAACAGGCTTTATCCCAACTGAAAATTGCTCTCCGTCTTTTTCAGGCAAATGCATATTGGTGCTAAAATTATTGTCCGCAATGGGTGCTCCCAGAGAAAAGGATACTTCCTGAATATCTGAGTTGCCTGCCAGGCGGCTGCGGAACGACTCCAATACCTCTGGTTTATTGTTCGGCAAGGAAACGTTGATAACAGCCTCCTTTACAAATCCTAAAGAAGTATTTCTAAAAAATGAAAGCTGGCTGGAAACGACCAATGTACAAATGATCAATACCTGTGCAATAAAAAACTGCAACACCACCAATACCTTTCTGATGGGAACCGATGAACCTGGCTGATGGGAAATCTTGCTTTTCAATGCCTGAACCGGACTGAACCTGGATAAGACCCATGCCGGATACAAGCCTGACAGCATCCCGGTAAACACAACCATCGCCAGGAGAAAAAGCAGCACGGTGGGACTTTTCAATAAATTCATTGCAATATCCTTCTCCAAAAAATTTCCCATCCATGGGGCAATCCACTCAGCCATTCCTACGGAAAGTACGGCGGCCACCATGGTGAGGAGGAATGCTTCGCTGATATATTGAATTGCCAGTTGACCCTGTTGCGCACCCAGGGTCTTCCGAACCCCGACCTCTTTTGACTTACGGACCGACAAGGCAGTAGAAAGATTGATGAAATTGACACAGGCTATAACCAAAATAAATATTCCTATGGAACCAAGGACGATCAACATGGTGCTGGAGGTGGAAGCAGAGCCTGGATTTTCAGTGTACTCTGTATTGAAATGGATGTCACTCAAGGGTTGAAGGGAATATCGCTGACGCGCTGCCTCTTCCGGTTTATAATATTTCTTGATAAAATCCGGGAATCTTTGTTCGAGGGATTTTGCGGACACTTCTGTCGGCAAGACTACATAGGTAAACCCAGCCGAATTCAATCCCCACTGGTCCAAATCAAAGCTCAGGTATTGAAGGGCTATATCGGGTGTAAGGGTCGGCCATGAGGCAACCATATTGACAGCAATATGGGAGGGGTTTGAAGGAGTCTTAATAATACCAGCCACCTCCAGGTCGATCAGGTTATCCAGCTTAATGTGTTTGGAACCATTTTTCAGAAGTTTGGCAGCCATCGCCTCGGTCAGATATACCTTGCCGGGTTGGGCCAGGTCCTTCCTGGGATTG
>JAYVEZ010000077.1:0-5353 GCA_043773645.1 Cytophagales bacterium | reverse complement strand
CGATCCGAGGCAGTGTACTTTCTCGATCACTCAGGTAGCGACTTCCCCGCCAAGAAAATATTCCATCCACCTGGCCATTGCCCCCACCAAAAACGCCGACCGGATGGAATGGATGGTGGAGAAATGCGTGGAGATTGGCATAGAAGCGATCTCATTTGTTCTGTGTAAAACATCGGAGCGAAAATCCATTAACCTGGAAAGGCTGGAGAAAATTGCCATCAGCGCCATGAAGCAATCCCTTCAAACAAGTTTACCATCATTGAATGAGATGATTCCCTTCGAACGATTCATTCGTGGGCGAAATGAAAAACAAAGATTCATTGCCCACGTTGATGAAAACAACAAGGACCATTTGGTGAAAGTGGCCACCGCTCATTCCCAGTATCTTGTTCTCATCGGCCCGGAAGGAGATTTTACAGCAGAAGAACTCAAATTGGCTGACAAGGAAGGATTCATAAAAGTAAGCCTGGGATCCAATCGACTTCGGACAGAGACAGCCGGGCTGGCTGCAGTGATGGCATTGAATACAGTAAATCAAGGTTAAAAGATTTTGAAGGTCGGCCTTATATATTCCTCAGTGGTTCTCTGTGTCGCATTCTCTCGGTGGTCTCTGTGTTAAAATCTGTCGGAAACTTGATCACTTCATAGATTTCAGTAAGGTTGACAATTCAATTTGTATAAAATACCTAAATTGGTTCTGGGTGTTACCCAACTTGTATATTATGAATTCGAATGAAGCCAAAAAATCCATTGCAGCACTCACTGATAAAATCAATCATCACAACACCCTCTATTATCAAAAAAGCAAACCCGAAATCTCCGACCTGGAATTTGACCAGTTGCTCACTGAATTGATCAAACTGGAAGAAGCGTTTCCACAATTCAAGCTGCCGGACTCCCCTACCCAACGTGTTGGCGGAACGATTACCAAAGATTTTGAAACCGTAACGCACCGCTATCCGATGCTTTCCCTGGGCAATACCTATTCACAAAAGGAGTTGGAGGATTTCGATGGACGTGTTGCCAAAGGACTGGATGGCAATCCTTACGAATACTTCTGTGAGTTAAAATTCGATGGTGTTTCTATTAGCCTTACGTACGAGAACGGGCTGCTTCGACGCGGTGTAACCCGTGGCGATGGCGTTCGCGGCGATGATGTGACTGCGAATGTGAAAACCATCCGATCTCTGCCGCTGAAAGTTTCCGGAAAGGATATTCCCGATTCATTTGAGGTGCGGGGAGAAGTCTATCTCTCCAAGACAGTATTTCAACAGCTCAACAAAGACCAGGAAGATATCGGTGAAGAGACTTATGCCAACGCGCGAAACACCGCCTCCGGAACACTCAAAATGCAGGACAGTCGTGAAGTAGCAAAACGAAAGTTGGAGTGTTACCTATACTACCTTTTAGGCGAAGACCTGGGGGTGGCAACGCACGAAGAGGCCATCCACAAGATCGAATCGCTGGGATTTAAGGTTTCACCTACCTACAAGAAGTGCAAGTCAATGGCTGATGTCATGAAATACATCGAACATTGGGAGAAGCGGCGGGCTGATTTGCCATTGGAAACGGATGGCGTAGTTATTAAAGTGAATAGCCTGGAGCAGCAACAACAGTTGGGCTATACTGCCAAAGTCCCACGTTGGGCCATTGCTTTCAAATACAAATCGGAAAGCGTGAGCACGAGGCTGAACGGAATAACTTATCAAGTAGGGCGAACTGGTGCCATCACCCCTGTGGCTGAGTTAGAGCCTGTCCTCCTGGCGGGCACCACCGTCAAGCGCGCTTCCTTGCACAATGCCAATGAAATCGCCAGGCTGGACCTGCGGATGGGTGATCATGTATTTGTAGAAAAAGGTGGAGAAATTATCCCGAAGGTGACCAGCGTAGATCTTAGCAAACGGGCCAAAAAATCCTCCCCGATAGAATACATTACGCATTGCCCTGAATGCAACACAAAGCTGATCCGCGAAGAGGACCAGGCCAATCACTATTGTCCAAACGAAAAGGGATGTCCTCCCCAGATCAAAGGAAAAATCGAGCACTTCATCCAACGCAAGGGAATGAACATCGACTCGCTGGGCGAGAAGACCATTGCACAATTGTTTGACCTGGGGCTGGTGAAAACTCCGGCAGATTTATACGACTTAGAGCGTGAAGACATTTTGAAACTGGAAGGCTTTAAGGAATTGTCTACCAAAAATCTTCTTGCCGGTATTGAAGCCTCCAAGGGAACACCTTTCGAATCCGTTCTATTCGCCATTGGTATTCGCTTTGTCGGTAAGACCGTTGCTGAGAAACTGGCCCGGTATTTCAAGACCATGGATCAATTGGCGGGTGCCACCTATGAAGAACTGCTCAATGCACCGGAGGTTGGAGAGAAAATTGCCGAGAGTGTGGTGGCATACTTCAAGGAACGCAGCAACCTGAAGGAAATAGAACGCCTCAGAAAAGCAGGCCTGCAATTTGAATCCTCCCTGCTGGAGCCAGAGAGAGTGAGTGAACGCCTCGCAGGAAAGTCATTTGTTGTTTCAGGGACCTTTAAGCAGTACGAACGGGACGAAATCAAAGATGTTATTGCGGCCAACGGAGGAAAGGTTTTGTCGGGTGTATCCGCTAAACTGGACTATCTGGTTGCCGGCGATAACATGGGACCAGCCAAAAGGGAGAAGGCTGAAAAACTAAAAGTGGCCATCATTTCTGAAGACGAGTTTCAAAAGATGCTGCAAGGCTGATGGGGATGAGGAAAATTCCAATAATTTAGCCGCCTGATAATCAGCACTCCTTGAAACTGACCTTCCTCAAATGGCGTACAGAATCTGCTTTGCGCAAGAACAAAAGCCTTCGCACCAGCACGCCTTATAAAAAATCGAATTCAATCGGTGTCATTTTCAGTGTGGAGGACCGGCAAAAACACGATGACATCAAAGAATTTGTGAGGCGACTCGAGCAGGATGGGAAGCAGGTTAAGGTGTTGGAGTTCCTCCCAAAAATGAAAGAGAACTACGAATTCCTGTTTGACTTCTTTACCATCAATGACTTGAATTTCTGGGGCAAGATTGACAATGCCAAAGCTGCCCATTTCAGCCAGACAGCCTTTGATTACCTGTTCTATGTAGACTCTGATCACAATCCACTGATATTAAATCTGCTGGCCCAAAGCAAAGCACACTGCCGGGTAGGCAGGTACATGCAAGAAGATGAGCCTTTCTTTGAATTCATGATCGAGAATAAAGGAACACTCAGGGGGTTGATCGACAACATGTATACTTACACCAAACAATTGCGATAGTCATGAAGAAGCTCTATGGTACCGGCGTCGCGCTGGTAACCCCATTTGACGGAGCCGGCAAAATCGATTTTGCCGCTTTGAAAAAAGTATTGGTCCATACCGCAAAGGGTGTCGATTACTTTGTTGTCATGGGGACCACCGGTGAATCGGCTACACTAACCAGGGAAGAGAAGAAAAAGGTATTGGAGTTTGTACTGAAGAACAATCCAAAAAAATTGCCGATCGTATACGGAATCGGCGGAAACAATACGGCGGCTGTGCTGGAAGAAATCCACCAAACTGACCTGAGCGCGGTTGACGCACTGCTTTCGGTGAGTCCATTCTATAATAAGCCGTCTCAGGAGGGTATTGTAAGACACTTTTCATTTATTGCTGACAAGAGCCCGGTGCCCATCATCTTATACAATGTACCGGGCCGTACCGCGTCTAACCTGACTGCAGAGACCATTGTCAGGTTGGCAGAGCACCATCACATCATTGGTGTGAAAGAAGCTTCGGGAAATCTTGAACAGTGCATGAGGATAGCCAGAGACAAGCCAAGGAACTTTATGCTTATCAGCGGAGATGACCTGCTTACGTTGCCAATCTATGCCATCGGTGGTGTGGGGGTAATCAGCGTACTGGCAAACGCGTTTCCTCTCACCTTCAAGAAGATGAAGGATTTTGCATTTGCCGCAAACTACCCCAAGGCGTTGATGGAATTATTTACCCTGTTGGAAATAAACGGTCCAATGTACGAGGAAGGAAATCCAGTTGGGGTAAAACAGCTCATGCATGAGATGGGAATCATTGCGCCCCATGTGCGGCTACCGCTCCTTGCGGCATCGGATTCACTGGCTGAAAAAATAAAATCGATCTACGAGGGCATAAAAAAAGGGCCGCGGTGATCGCTGCCCTTCTCTTTAAGTAGCTTTCGCCAATTATTTTGTCTCTTTGTTTTTGAGCTCCTGAACTTCAGACCGGATTGATTGAGCCAAGTTCTTGAGGTCCTGCATTCCTTTGCGCACACGCGTACCGGCCGCGCTGTTGCCCTTATTGTAGAATTTGTCAGCATCCAATTCGATAGAGGCAATCAGGGTTTTTAGTTCTTCAAATTTTTTCATTGCTATTTAGTGTTTGGTTGAAACAAAGGATTTTTGTGACCGCTAAGTTATGTAAAAAGGCTTAAAAACAAGCTGAAAGCGATATATTTTACATTCCCTTGGTCACTGATACCAGCTCTTCCTTCCGGTAAAAGCCCTCGTCAAGCTTGTGTTTGAGCTCTGAAAAGGCTGTTAATGTCTGCTCCACATCTTCCATGGTATGGGCTGCGGTAGGGATGATTCTGAACATGATAACATCCTTAGGCACAACGGGATAGATCACAACGGAGCAGAAAATATGGAAGTTTTCCCGGAGGTCCATAGACATGTTGGCGGCCTCTCCCACGCCCCCCTTAAACAAGACCGGTGTAACAGGAGATTGGGTGGTGCCAATATAGAACCCACGATCCTTTAAACCGCTCTGGAGGGCCCTGGTTATCTTCCAAAGATTGTCTTTTAGCTCTGGTTTAGTGCGCAAAAGTTCAAGCCTTTTCATGCCGCCCAGCACCAACGGCATCGGGAGACTTTTGGCAAATATCTGAGACCGGGTACTGTACCGGAGGTACTTCAGGATGTTTTTTTGGCCTGCCACAAATGCGCCAATGCTTGCCATGGACTTGGCAAAAGTAGAGAAGTAGAGGTCTATTTGATCCTGAACGCCCTGCTCCTCACCTGCTCCAGCCCCAGTTTTTCCCATGGTTCCAAAGCCATGGGCATCGTCTACCAAAAGGCGGAAGTTGTATTTCTTCTTCAAGGCAACAATGCCCTTGAGATCGCCCATATCACCCGACATGCCAAAAACACCCTCGGTAATAACAAGGATGCCACCACCGGTTTCGTCTGCCAGCTTGGTAGCACGCTGTAGCTGCTTCTCAAGATTTTCCAGGTTATTATGAGGAAATACAAAACGCTTGCCCATGTGAAGTCGCACACCATCAATGATACAAGCATGAGATTCCGCATCGTACACAATAACATC
>JAYVEZ010000076.1:0-4347 GCA_043773645.1 Cytophagales bacterium | reverse complement strand
ACTGATGATCATCATCTACTTCTTTTCGGTTCTCGCCATCCTCATTGTGAATATTTCATCGGTACCTCATTACTTGTTGATGATTATTACGGATGCCTTCTCTGCTACACATTTCCATGGAGAACCTGCTCTCGGCGGTGTGGTCGGCGGTTTGATTGTAGCGGGTGTGAGAAGGGCTTCTTTTTCCAATGAGGCTGGAATTGGCACCGCACCCATGGCTTTGGGTGCATCCCAAAGCACCGAACCCATCCGGGAGGGACTTGTCTCGATGTTGAGTCCTGCCATCGATACGCTGCTCGTATGCACGCTGACGGCCCTGGCGATTCTCGTGACAGGTGTCTGGCAAACTTCCGGTGCGAATGGTGTTTCCCTTACGGCCACAGCATTTCAAACATCTCTTCCGGGAGTTGGAAAATATCTGTTGCTCTTATGCGCTTTCTTCTTTGCCATTACCTCGCTATTCTCCTACTCCTACTATGGCAGCAAGGCGTTGGCCTTTCTCATTGGAGTGAAGGCAAGCGTTTATTACAATTATTTCTATTTGCTTACCATCATTGTCGGCGCCGTGGCCTCCATGACGGATGTGATGAACGTGATCGACATAGCATACGCGCTGATGGCTGTTCCCACAATGATTTCTGGATTTCTTCTTGCACCCAAAGTGCTGGCCGAGGCAAGGTCGTATTTTTCAAGGATGAAGGGAGATCTGTAATTGCGGGAGGCTTCCAACAGAATTATTGCATTGGAAACAACAAGCAAGTCCAAGACCGTTGTCTTCATCCACGGTCTATTCATGAACCCAAATAGCTGGGCTTGAATATGTTTCCGATTGGCTGAGTAAATTGTAGATGGGAAAACGACGATCAAGATTGATCAGCCGTCGGTCTCCACAGAAACACCCTGCCGATCCTTTTGGTAAGGGTAATCAAATAAACCATGCTCCTTGATGGCTGCCTCCACTTTGTGCGGCACAAATTTTTCCCATCCAATCTCGCCCTTCCGTATCATGGCCAGCACATTATCCGAAATGATGTGGAGGTTACTGACGTTGGCATCCTTGATGTCTTCCATCTTATTGTTGTCCATCAGGTAGCGAAACAAATTCTTTGAATTATCAGGAAGCTGTGCTTCAAAGTCTTTCAGCGTAAAAAGTTCGCTGCTGTCTTTCTTCCATGCAGGATAAATATAAAGTTTCACATTGGTTCCAAACAAAGAAGCAAAACTCTCGAGGAGCCCCCCACGCAAATTCGAATACGTTTTCTCTTCAAATACTTTCTGCAAGGCATAAATCCCCATGATGATGCCAATCTTGTTGCCCTTGGTGGTCTTAGACAGGTAATCAACCAACCGATAATACTCAAAGTAATTTGATACCAGTACGGTTTGACCCAGTGAGCAAATGATATCCGCGCGGTAGAGAAAATCCTTCTCATCAATTTTACCATCAGCTCCAAGATCATTGAGGGTAAGCTCTGTGAGCATCACAATTTTGGAACGGTCTACATCAGTTTCATTTTTAAAATGCCTCCGTGAAGTAAGCAGCATATCCACGTTCACATGGGTGACGGGACGAAAGCGACCCCGCAACACCAATACATTTTTCTTATACAGGGCCTCAGAAGGTTGCATCACCGTGCCGTCAGGTCCAAACATGGCCGCCTTGGTCAAGCCATTCTTAACAAGCTTCAGGGCCATGAGCCGGTTGTCCACATGTTTGAAATCCGGGCCACTCAACCTGAACATATCCACTTCCAGTCTTCGGGTGGTGAGACCATCCAGCAGCGACATCATGACCTGTTCCGGCTCAGAAATAAACATACATCCGTGAAGCATGTTCACACCAACAATGCCTATGGCAAATTGCTGTTGTAAAGGATCGTTGTCGTGCATCTTCACATGCACTACACATTCATTGTACTCACCCATGGGATGTGTCTGGAAGCGCAGCCCCACCCAGCCGTGGCCCTGGTTTGTGCGCTCATAGTTGAGCACTTCGATGGTATCTGCAAAGGCAAAGAATTTCACAAGCGGGGCCCTGTGAGGGAGCCGCTCCAGCAAAAGATCATACTCTTTAACCAGCATCCTCACCAGTCTTTCTTCACACACATACCGTTCGCCTTGCCCGTAGATGGCATCAGAGAACTTCATGTCATAGGCAGAAATTGTCTTTGCAATGGTACCTGAAGCGCCACCCACCTTGAAGAAATTGGCGGCTACCTCCTGCCCCGCTCCTATCTCTGCGAAAGAACCATAAATGGCCTTGCTCAGGTTTATTTGCAAGGCCTTTTCCTGCGTGGTGAGTTTCTTATGTTCCTCCATAGCGAAGTTCAAAAAATAAGGAATCCTCAAATTTAACCTTCTTCCAAGAATCCTCAGTAGAGAGTTTAAAACTTAATTCGGGTCACTCCACCACGCTGACTATTTGATTATTTTGGTTTAAGGTCTATTTTGCTGCAAATCCACCAAACATGTCCAATCGGGGTAACTTTTCAAGCAAAATAGGATTCATCCTGGCCGCCGCCGGATCGGCTGTGGGATTGGGAAACATCTGGCGCTTCCCCTATCTCGCGGGAACAAATGGAGGTGCTGGCTTCCTTTTCATCTATCTCCTTTGCGTTTTGATGCTCTGCTTTCCGGTCATGGTTGGTGAAATCGCCATTGGGAGGAACGCAGCCAGTGATGCCTATGGATCATATAAAAAACTCGGAGGTGGAAAGTGGGGATACCTTGGTTTGTACGGAATTCTGGCTGGCGTCCTCATCCTCTCATACTACAACGTAGTTGCGGGTTGGGCCTTTGGTTATTTCCTTGAAATCTCATTTGGCAATCTCCTTGACCACCAGGATTTCGGAAGTTTCTTTGGAGAATACGTCAACGCCATTGGTCCACTCTTCCTGTTTTCATTGGGCTTTATGGTGATGACGGCAGTGATCGTTGCACAAGGAATTGCGAAAGGAATTGAGGCTGCCAACAAAATCATGATGCCAGGATTATATATCATTCTCATAGGCCTGATCCTATACAGCCTCACCCTGCCACATGCCATGGATGGTGTGAAATTTTATCTCATTCCTGATTTCACCGAGATACATTCAAAGACTATTTTCTATGCTTTGTGCCAGGCTTTCTTCTCGCTTTCATTGGGAATGGGCTGCCTCATTACGTATGGATCTTATGTTACCAAGGATCAAAACATTGTGAAGTCTGCCGTTATTATCTCCATGGCTGATACATCGGTGGCTTTTCTCGCAGGTCTGATGGTGTTTCCGTTGGTTTTCTCACTCGGAGCTGAACCCGGACAAGGTCCCAAATTGATTTTTGTGATCCTCACCCAGGCATTTCAAAGTATGGGACCCATTGTTGGCAGAATTGTAGGTGGCTCATTCTTTTTGCTCATCTGCTTCGCAGCATTGACTTCTACCATTTCCCTACTCGAAGTTCCCGCGGCATATTTTGTAGATCAAAAAAAATTGCCCCGCAAAGCGGTGGTCTGGGGTGTATCCGGACTCATTTTCGTCTTGGGACTCCCCACGATGTTCAGCCAGGGACTCATTCCATTCCTGAATAAACTTCCCATTCACAATTCTCCGGACTTCCTTTCATTTGTCGGCGATCTTTGTGATATCATGTTGGTATCCGGTGGTTGCATCATGTGCTTCTTCATTAGAAGCAAGTGGAGGGTTGGGAACCTTAATAATGAACTGATGTTAGGCAATCCAGGTTATATTGGATCCTTTGTGCAAGCCTACATCAACTTCGCCATTTCTTGGTTTTGCCCAGTCGTTCTGGGAATTCTGTCTGTATTGGTAATCATAGACAAGTACTACGGATTAGAGTGGTTATTCGGATAGCAATACGCTAGCCACAGATTACGCAGATTCGCACAGAAAGAATCTTGTGATAATCTGTGAAATCTGTGGCTAAAATATTTTCTTAATCCACCCAATCTGCCACAAACAGATTGGTGTCATGCGTGCCTCCATTATTTCTATTGGATGAAAAAATAAACTTCTTCCCATCGGGAGAAAACATCGGGAAAGAATCAAATACTTTGTCGTAGGTGATTTGCTCAAGACCAGTGCCATCCTCATTGATCATAAATAAATTGAATTCAAACCCGCGCGTGCCCTTGTGGTTGGAACTAAAAATAATCTTCTTTCCGGCAGGATGATAGAAGGGTGCCCAGTTGGCTTTGCCCAGGTTCGTAATTTGTTTCAACCCCGTTCCATCCGCATTACAAATAAATATTTCCATCGCTGTCGGTGCCACCAGGCCCTGCTTCAGATAATCCTGGTATTCCTTTTTTTGCTCCTCCATCTTGAAACGTGATGCACGAAAAACAATTTT
>JAYVEZ010000075.1:0-8982 GCA_043773645.1 Cytophagales bacterium | reverse complement strand
ATCCGGGAGCATTTCAAATTTCACACAGACTTGCAGGTAGTCACGGGTTTTATCGCCACCTCAGAAAGTGGAGAGACCACCACCATTGGCCGGAGTGGTTCTGACTACACCGCAGCGATTCTTGCCGGGGCCTTGCATGCTTCATCGCTGGAAATTTGGACTGACGTGGATGGCATGATGACCGCAGATCCTCGGAAAGTGAAAAAAGCTTTTACGGTTAAAGAGATGACGTATCAGGAGGCTATGGAGCTCTCTCATTTCGGTGCGAAAGTAATATTTCCGGCCACCATGCAGCCTGCGATGATCCATAACATACCCATCTGGATAAAAAATACTTTCAACCCATCATTCCCGGGTACCATCATTCGCTCCGAAGGCAATGGGAAGGACCTGATCATCAAGGGCATTTCTTCCATAAGCCACATGAGTTTGCTCAGTGTTCAGGGAACAGCACTGCAGGGTGTGGTGGGTGTTTCAATGAGACTGTTTGCTGCCCTGGCCAGGGAGAATGTCAATGTGATTCTGATCAGCCAAGCGTCATCAGAGCATTCGATTTGTTTTGCGGTCGACCAGGCTTTTTCATCCCGTGCCAAAGCGGCCATTGAAAAGGAATTTCAATATGAAATCAGGGGCAATGAAATGGACAACGTAGCCGTTGAAAGTAATCTTGCCATTGTGGCCATTGTGGGAGAGAATATGCGGCACAATCCAGGTACCAGCGGCAGGATGTTCCATGCCCTTGGTAAGAGCGGTGTCAATGTGTTTGCCATTGCTCAGGGATCTTCGGAATTGAATATCTCCGCGGTTATTCGTGAATCGGATGTTGCCAAAACCTTGAATGTTTTGCATGAAGCTTTCTTCCTGTCAGATAAACGGGTGGTGAATTTATTCCTGGCCGGCACGGGACTGATCGGCAAGGAGCTCCTGAAAATGATTGATGCCCAATTTGGCCAACTCTCCCGACAGAATCTATTAGAGGTCAATGTTGTGGCGGTGGCCAATAGTAAGA
Source organism: Cytophagales bacterium (assembly GCA_043773645.1). Taxonomy (GTDB): domain Bacteria; phylum Bacteroidota; class Bacteroidia; order Cytophagales; family Cyclobacteriaceae; genus ELB16-189. The sequence continues at coordinate 7,973 of JAYVEZ010000075.1, read as the reverse complement.
AAATGATGTTCAATGAAAATGGATTGGACCTGCTGTATTGTGTAGAAGAAATGAAACAGAACGGTGAGGCCATGAGCCTTCCCGCCTTTTTGGATACAATGCAGAGCCTGAATTTATCCAATAGCATTTTTGTGGATTGTACTTCCAGTGAAGATGTCACGAATATGTACGAAGCGGTGCTGGATTCCAATATTTCAATTGTCACCCCCAACAAGAAGGCGAACTCGGGTTCACTTCAAAAGTACCATCATCTGAAAGGGATTTCCTTCAAAAGGGGAGTCAGGTTTCTGTATGAGACCAATGTGGGTGCCGGTTTGCCCGTCATCAATACGCTCAACGACCTTGTGCTCAGTGGGGACAAAGTGATTCGCATTGAGGCAGTACTCAGCGGTACATTGAATTTCATTTTTAGCTCCTTTGCTCAGGGGAAGTCGTTCAGTCAGATCGTCCGGGATGCAAAAGAGATGGGCTACACCGAGCCCGATCCCCGTGATGACTTGAATGGAATGGATGTGGCGAGAAAGGTGCTGATTCTTGCGCGGGAAGCAGGTATCGATTTGGAATTATCTGACATTGATGTGGAGGGCCTTGTTCCAGAAGATTGCCTGGGTGCTTACACAGTAGAGGAATTTCTGACAAGGCTTAAGAATCACGACACTGCATTTGAAGCATTGCGATTGGCATCGGAATCAAAGAATGAAAAACTCAGATACATGGCAGTATTGGAGAACGGCAAGGCAAGTGTCTCGTTGGCCAGTGTGACGGCTGACCATCCATTCCATTCGCTCAAAGGCAGTGACAATATTATTCTGCTTACTACCGAGCGGTATCACGATCGACCGATGGTGATTCGAGGCCCCGGTGCGGGTGCTACGGTCACGGCTGCCGGTGTGTTTGCGGACATTATCAGAATCGGTAACTATGCAGTGCGATGAAGAGGATCAAAGGATTTGCCCCTGCTACCGTTGCGAATGTTTGCTGTGGTTTTGACGTGTTGGGCTTTGCAGTAGAGGCTCCCGCTGATGAAGTAATCATAACCCTTCGGAATGGTTCCGGCATTGCCATACAGAAAATTGAAGGAGATGGAGGAAAACTCTCGCTTGATCCAGAAAAAAATACAGCGAGTGTGGCCATTCAGTCGTACCTGAGTCATCTCAAGAGTGACCAGGGCGTTGAAATCGAATTAATAAAGAAACTTCCACTTGGCAGTGGAATGGGCTCAAGTGCCGCAAGTGCTGCAGCCGCACTAATTGCAATCAATTATCTGTTGGACGAGCCTCTGTCAAGAAAGGAACTGATCGTCCATGCCATGGAAGCTGAGCGAATGGCCTGTGGGTCGGCCCACGCGGACAACGTGGCGCCATCCTTACTCGGGGGATTTGTACTTATCCGAGACTATCAGCCGTTGGACGTTGTGAGTGTTCCCTCACCACCTGAACTATATTGTACGCTGGTCCACCCGCACCTTGAATTGAAAACGGCAGATTCGAGGAAAGTACTTCGGGGATCCATCACGTTGAAAGATGCTGTCGTTCAAAGTGGAAATATCGCTGCGCTCATGGTTGGGCTCACTCAGCACGACTATGAACTTATCGGAAGGTCCTTGTTTGATGTTATTGCAGAGCCCATCCGTTCTGTGTTCATTCCAGATTTCGATACGATCAGAAAAAAGGTAATTGATGCTGGCGCGCTAGGCTTTGGAATTTCTGGCTCAGGTCCCACTGTATTTTCGCTTAGTAAGGATCATGCTTCGGCACAGCGGGCAGCGGATGTGTCTGTAGATCATTTCAGGAAAAGAGGCCTTCCAAGCGATGTGTACATCTCCAAAATCAATCAGGAAGGAGCAAGGGTAGAATGATGAAATTCTATAGCACCGGAGATAAAAATTATTCGGCAAGCTTTGAGGAGGCTGTCAGACAAGGGCTTGCCCCCGATGGTGGATTGTTCATGCCAGAGACCATCTCACCGCTACCATCTGACTTTTGGGAGGAGTTCTCCGCAAAGAGTTTTAAGGAAATTTCTTATGAGGTAGCAGCTCATTTTCTGAACGGTGCGGTGCCGGAAGATGAACTGAGAAAGATCATTGAGCACACAATAAGTTTCGATACTCCCTTGGTGAAAATTCAGAATAATATCTTTTCTCTTGAGCTTTTTCATGGCCCAACCCTTGCCTTCAAGGATTTCGGGGCCAGGTTTCTCTCTGGTGTGCTGGGTTATTTTGCCAGCCGAAAGAAGGAGAACGTTACGATTCTTGTCGCCACTTCAGGAGATACCGGCAGTGCCGTAGCGCATGGCTTCTTCGATTTGCCGGGTATTGAGGTTGTGGTCCTTTATCCATCGGGTAAAGTGAGTGAACTTCAGGAAAAACAGTTTACCACTTTGGGTGGCAATGTTACGGCACTGGAAGTGAATGGCACCTTCGATGATTGTCAAAGGCTGGTCAAGCAGTGTTTTGCTGATGATCAGGTACGGACAAAACGTGTTCTCACTTCGGCCAACTCCATCAACATCGCGAGGTTGATACCGCAGATGTTCTACTACTTCCGTGCGTTTCAGCAATTGGATCATCCCATTAAAAATCCTGTCGCCATTTCAGTGCCAAGTGGAAATTTTGGAAACCTGATGGCGGGACTCATGGCTAAACGAATGGGGTTGCCGGTGGAAAAATTTATAGCGGCCACCAATCTGAACGATGTTGTACCGGAATTCTTAGTAAATAAAAAGTTTGTTTCCAGACCTTCTGTATCAACCATCAGTAACGCGATGGATGTTGGCAACCCAAGTAATTTTGCGAGGATAATGGCATTGTATGATCAAGACTGGTCAGCCATTACCAGGGATATCGTTGGCTATTCGTTTGCCGATGGTGAAACGAAAAATGCCATCGACGAGGTCTTTAAGAAATTTCGATATACTTTGGATCCTCACGGAGCCGTCGGCTATCTCGGCCTCAGGAAATATCTGAAAGACAATCCTTCTGCCGTTGGCATCTTTTTGGAGACAGCCCATCCGGGTAAGTTCAAGGAGGCTGTTGAGCAATCAACTCATAGTTTAGTCCAAATGCCTGAACGACTCCTGGCCTTCATGCATAAAGAAAAAAAATCCATTCCTATGATGAATGACTTCATGTCTTTGAAGTCATATCTTATTGGATGAGATTAGATTGAAATCTAAAGAGGGAAATACACTCCCGAAGATCGCGCTGATTTTCGCGGATTCTTCTTCATCGATTTCCCTGAAATGTGTTTGTGGGTTTAAGGCTTCCAACCTTGCTCACCCAGCAAGGGGACAAATGAAAAGAATTCAAATTCTTCTTTCAGGATCTTTCCATTCCGCTTGATCAGTTTGACCATTTTCTGTTTTTCCCGATCACCAACCGGTATGACAAGGATGCCATTTTCTGATAATTGGTCAACCAGCGCATCGGGTACGATCGGGGCGCCTGCGGTAACGATGATTTTGTCATACGGTGCCCGGACTGGCAGGCCTTTCGATCCATCTCCAAAAAAGAAAAATGGGTTATAGCCCAAGCTGGGAAGAAAATCGCGTGTGTGTTGGTAAAGATTGCGGTTGTATTCGATTGTGTACACCTTGGCACCCATCTCCAGGAGGATGCAAGCCTGGTAGCCGGATCCAGTTCCGATTTCCAGCACTTTGTCGCCAGCGTTTATGGCTAGCTTCTCGGTTTGAAACGCCACCGTATAGGGTTGGGATATTGTCTGACCGTGTCCGATTGGAAATGCCTTGTCTTCATAGGCGTGTCCGAGGAGGGCATCATCGAAAAATGCGTGCCTGGGCACTTTCCCGATTGCCTCCAGCAGCTTTTCATCACGGATGCCTTTTTGGCGCAGTTTTCTGACCAATTTGCCACGCAGGCCCCTTTGCTTGTAATTGTCCTCGATCATTGATTTGGCCCCTAAAAAGGCCATTTTTTGCACCAAAACAAAGTTTTTTAATAATCTTAGGAAATTTGAAAGCGATCAGCCTACTTTGAAGTTCTCTAATGCACAATGAGAAACTATTTTGCCATAGCGTTCACAATGTGTACCTGACCCGGACAGTAGGAGTGGCGAAAACCACCCACTACTGTATGGGCCGGGAAATTTTCCCTCCCTTATTTTTCAGTTAAATCATATTGAGAGAATCTGCGAACTTCAGTGTGAAGAAAAGAACTGATTTTATGATTTTCAAAAATGAAATCTACAAGAAAAGTAGCCCCTTCCCATCAGGTAATGTTTTGTTGAGGTACTGACGTTTTCAGGCACGCTTTTATAAAGCATGTTAATACCAGCGAATAATCAGAATCCAATCAGAACAAAAGGAGCCCAATAGTATGGCGCCGAGTACTTTTTGTTCTGGATCATGTTGAGCTTGGCGCGTTGCAAGGCTTCGCGAAAGTCTGGTTGTGGCTGTTCCAGAAGTCTTTTATAGAAATCCGTCATGAGCTCTGATGTGGATGCATCGGCTACGCTCCAGTAGGAGACCATGATGTTCCTTGCGCCAGCATACACCAGCGCCCGTGAAAGGCCTATCACTCCTTCGCCTTTGGAATACTTTCCAAGTCCGGTCTGGCAGGCGGAGAGCACGGCTAAATCCGCATTGAGCTTGAGGTTAAAGATTTCGCCTGAGAATACATTTCCGTCTTCCTGGGCGGAGGACTGCATGAATATTCTCGACAGTTCCGGTGACTCTTCATCGACCACGCCATGGGTGGCAAAGTGCAGGTAGCGGTAATCGGCCAGCTTGCCAGACTTGATCAGTCCCTCATTGGCATCAAGTCCCTTGGCTACGAGTGTATTGATGGAGAAAAGTTTAGCGATGTTGTTCACCTCCTGATCCGTTCCTGGCAGGTCATCCAACTTATCTTTTGCAGGGAAGGAAATCGGTGCGCACAGGAAGATAGAATTGGCCCGGTCTTGTTTTGCACCCTTGACTTTTTGAAGGAGCAGCCCAGCGGAAAACTCGTAGCTGACGGCAAACTTCCTGACTAAATAGCTTGCCGTGGCAAAATCATCTTCTGGAGATAATTTGCGCGTAGAGAGCGCTTCGAAGGGGAGGGTGCCGAGCCGTCCGGCCGGGATGATAACGATTTCCTTGCAACGGGGAGGGATGCCACGCAGCAGGAGTCGTGACAGCTTGTTCGATGACTCCCGATAATGTCCAAGGACGGTGTAAAACAAGCTATTGTTAAAACCTTTGACCATCCGATCAAAATCAGCAGGTAATGTTGTGTGAGAGATGGTAAAGCTTCGCTGTGTGATGGAGAATATGTAAAGTTGTTGACCTTTTTCAGCGATGAAATAGCTTACAATGGCTGTTTGGCCATTTATTATTTTTTGCAATTCTGAAATCGAAGGTGCCACCTGGTTGAATTTCAAATTGTAATAGTCAGGGTAGTTCTTTTCCAACCGAAGAATAAAGGCAGCGTAGTTTCTGTTCGCAGAAAAGAGATCTTCACGCAATTTTTTCTCTTCTTCCTCACCAGGTTTTTGCGAAAGCTTTTGGGCCAGCAAAGCAATGGATGCTTTCAAGCCCTTCTCTTCATCAAGGAGGGCTTCAGGAATTCCGGAGAATGATTTGGCTTCAGCATCGGCAATGGATTCCTGAAGCACAGCGGACTTGCTCTTTTCTGCAAAGTAAAATGCTTCCTGGCGATACTTCTGAAAGTCGATGGTTGTCTCACTCATGGATGCAGCCATGCGCACACCCGCCTCGTATACTTCATTCGCGGAAGCCCCTACCTCAAGTTTGTCATTTTCATCCGAGCTGTGATAGCGAATGTTGTCAATCAGTGTGTCGCTTGAATGAAGACAAATGAGTGCCCATTTGAGATCTTCAAATTTCAGGGTTTTGCCATAGTGCCTCGCCTCCAGTGCCTCCGCCTTCAAGCGAAGTGAGTACAGCATCACTTTGCTATTGTAATATTCTGTGACTTTTGGATTTCTTGCGAGATTCTTTTCATTAAACGATGGTGCATTGGCACACAATGCCTCCTGAAAATATTGCAAAGCTTCGACAAAGTGATTTTCGCTAGACTTGAGTATTCCGATTTCATTCAGAACAACTGCGATGTCAGAGTGCTTTACCCCATAGGATTTCTTGTATATCGCGAGTCCACGCTCGAAATAGCCGAGGGCTGCCTTCTTGTTCCCCATTTTGTCGTAAGTCATACCCAGGTTTACGAGCGCCAGCGCCTGGTTGGGGTGACCTTCCGGGTAGATTGCTTTCCAGATGGATTCAGCATTCTCAAAGTTGGTGACGGCATCGCCATACAATTTTAGCTTGAGGTACATGAGCCCAATGTTGGTGTTTGCGATGGCGATCTTGGGATGTCCTTTGCCGTGGAGTTTTTCATATACCGCAAGGGCCATTTCATAATACTCCAATCCTTTATCCGTATCGGTTTGGCTGTAGATAAGTCCCAGGTCATTGTACGACGCTGCCAACGCCTCACTGGCTTGTCCTTTCAGCCGTTGTCGGATCTGCAAAGCGATGAGCCCGTTTTCTTCTGCCTGATTTAGTTTTCCTGTACTGAGATAGAGCAGCGCCAGGTCTGCGATGCAGGTCGCCGCTTCTTCTGTTTCCTGGCTTCCTGACTCTTGAAAGAGATTCAATGCTCCTTGCAGATATTCGAGCGCCAAGTCATTTCTGGCCTTGTTCAAATAGAGAAAACCCAAATTGGTTTTTGTAATGGCATTGAGGAAAGGATCCGAGGTAGGCGTGCCTGAGCTCAATGCATTCAGGTTGGTTTCAGCCTGATCCAGTTTTCCCTGACTTATGAGAATTTCCGCGAGGCGATTGGATAACAGAAAATTCGTCGATGAGGTGGGGTTTGAATGCGAGGCATTGGCGATAATTTTTTTTGCTTCCTCGTAGTTTGGAACATCCATCAGTGAATCAATTCGGGCAATGAGGGCTTTATCCTGGCCATGACATTCCAGAATCATTCCCAATAATGCCAGAAGCAGAATTCTTCTCATGCGACTAGAAGCGGTAAACGTAAGTGAGTGAAGAAACAAACTCTCTTGTAAGTCCATCTGGACTGAACTGACGCTGACCAATCTTGTGACCAATGAGGAGTTTGATACCTGATCGAACACTGAAGCTGTAACCCGTTGTAGCAATCCAGGACATGGCAAGTCCTTTGGCTTCATTGCCTTTTGCGTCGAAGGAAGACCGATTGCCTTGGAAATCGGTATACCGGTCGGCGATAATTCTGTAGATGGGGAGTAAGCCAACTGAAATATTAAGTCTATTGAGCCGGAAGTTCCTTTCAACCCGGAACATGATGTCGGTACCTCGTTTCAAGTCGGTTGAATTGGGATACTTCTGGACATAGGCAAGTTCTTCTGGGTCTGTGGAATTCCATCGGTGCCAATCGAATTGGTTGTGATTGCTGTTGAGGGGGATTTGAATGCCCGTAGCAAAAAGCCATTTCCGATTAATGAGGGAAATGCCGGTAATCAGATCGTACGTGCCAAGGCTGGTTTGGTAATACATGGGTAAGGCATTACCGTCGGTGGACATAAAATTAGACTGGTTCGTGGGGGCTTTGCCACCCACTGAGAAATTAAGATCAAACCGATCATTGGAGACAAGATTGTGTGTAAAGCATAAGGAGATATCGCTAAAAGAGGTTGTAGTCGCCAGGGCGCCCTCCACATGCTGAAAAGGAATTTTTACCTGAAATGTATTCTTCCGATTTAAGCTAAAATTCAGGTCAGCGGTAGCAACATAAATGATGGGAGTGAGGGTGGTGGTGCCACGGTAAAAGCTGAACTCCATGGTATTCAATCGGAACTGTATTTTCTTGTTATAGGATTGATCAGGCTTCATTGCGCCCATGGTGCAAAACCCGGCATCACTGCAACCTTGGGCATGGGCCATGGCAGCCATCAATAAGAGCATGGGGAGAATCAACGTCGCTCGCATAGTTCTACGTGTACTGCCTACTAATGTAAAGCTTAGTAATC
>JAYVEZ010000074.1:0-3586 GCA_043773645.1 Cytophagales bacterium | reverse complement strand
TAGTGACGGATCTTCATGAACCCGGGGGGCAAAATGTGCAGACAAAACCGTCGCAGGAATTCATTGGCCTGAAGGGTCATGGTCTTTTTGATTCCCGCCTGTCGGTAGTCTTTGTAGGCGAAGGTTACCTGGCCATTGTCTATGGCGAGTAGCCGGTGATTGGAGATGGCAATGCGATGTGTGTATCTGCCGAGATATTCAATCACTTGCCTGGGCCCGGCAAATACCTGCTTTGCGTAGACCACCCATTGTGTGCGGTACAGGTCGGTACACCACTCATTACTTAATGGTATTTTCCGGCTGCGGCAAAATGCACGGAGCATGGCCATGAACTTTCCGCGAAACAAACTACTCATCACCCTGGCCGGAAACAGATAGTTGCCTTTGGATTTGCAGTTCCGCCAGTATCCGGCCTTTGTGATTCCACCTCCCGGAACGATGCAGTGCACGTGAGGATGCAACCAGAGTTGCTGTCCCCAGGTGTGGAGCACAGCAATCATTCCGGTATTGGCTCCCAGATGTTTCGGATCTTGTCCCAGTTGTTGAATGGTATCCCTACTGGCCCGAAACAAGATGTTGTACAGGTCTGAGGGATGAGCAAGACATAAGGCATTCAACTGCTCGGGCAGGGTGAATACGACGTGGAAGTAGGGAACAGGCAAGAGGTCTTTATGCCGTTCGAGTATCCATCGCTCTCGATTGGTACCCTGACATTTGGGGCAGTGCCTGTTGCGACAGGAGTTGTAGGAGTATCGCTCATGACCGCAGGCATCGCATCGGTCCAGATGACCACCGAGAGCCGCCGTTCTGCATTTGCGAATGGCGTTGAATACACGCAGGTGTTGTTTGAGAGGATGATAGTGATCAATGAATGCATCACCATAGAGGCGAACAATATCGGCCAGCTCGTGAGCGGGCCTGATGGTAGTGTTCATAACCTTCCATACAAAGTGTCGAGCGGACTATGACCCAGTTTCGGTTTGACCTGAGCGATGTGGAGATAGACGATGGTGGTTTGGATGTTGGTATGTCCCAGCAGTCGCTGGATGGAGTAGATGTCGACACCATCTTCGAGCAGATGGGTAGCGTAGCTGTGCCTGAGGGTATGCATGGAGACGTTCTTACTGATCTCGGTTTTGGCCAGGGCCTCGGTGACGATGTACTGGATGCTGCGCACGCCCATGGGCTGTCCGGGGGTGAGACCTTCGAAGAGGTAAGTGCGAGGGTGGACTTCACGGAGATAGAGGGGTAACTTTTCAGCGATGATTTTGGAGAGGGGGACATATCGGTCTTTCATTCCTTTGCCCATGCGGACATGAATTTGCAGGCGGTCGAGATCTACGTCGGAGATTTTGATCAGGCGGAGTTCGTTCATGCGCAATCCGGAGCTGTATCCGAAGGCCAGGAGGAATTTGTGCTTGAGGGTATGCGGGGCTTTGAACAGTGCACGACACTCTTGTTTGGAGAGTACGGCGGGCAGCGATTTTTTATTCTTGAGCGGCGGGAGTTGCAAGGCATCGGCATCCTGACCGAATACGCGATACCAGTACCGCAGTCCATAGACGGTTTGTTTGAAGTATCCCTCCGACTTTCCTTCCGTGGTGGAGATGTGATAGAGGTAAGTTCTGATTTCCCCGATGGAAATGAGGTGAGGCACCTTACCGAAGTGGAGGGCCACCTGAGCGATGTTGCGGCCGTAGTTCGTGGCGAGCGACTTGCTCTTCTGGTGAATGGTGGCGTGTTCAACGAATTTCTGCCAGGCAGCCTGAAATCCGGGCACGATGTCACTGGCCTTACTGGCCAGGGTGTAGTAATCTGATTTTTTGAAGCTCATAAACATTATGGTTTAGTTTGAGCTTCAAAGGCGGGAGATGTGTATCTTAGTGATGCACGGACATCGGGCGATGGAAACTACCGAAGGTTTAGTTCAACAAAATGTTTCTTCACTGGTGCGGTGAGGTGTAGCCCAGAGTTTATATCTTCGTTCAACGTTTTGTGTCGGGGACAGGACGCGGCTTCGGAAGCGCACCACTGAAGAAACACAAACGTTGGCAGTAATGCCGCTGGACAGAAAATCCCACCTAAAAAAGCGGACAGAAATTCGTAAATTGTGGAGTGAAAAAACGAACGACAAAGGGACTTGATTTTGTAATTGATAAGCTGACAAATTCCGTTGAGAATAGGGTAACGGGCGACAGTTTTACGACCAATATAATCCATCTGACAAAGGTTGACCTAAAGACCGTTGTAAAGAAAATTGGATGGGTTTTCGACTGGAAATATGAGTTAAACCAGCCTGAGAGAGAAGTTTACAAACTCACAATTACTGAGAACGCTAATGTAATTCAAGGACTTATAAGTCTTGAGATTAAGGTTGACCATGTTTACATGCATTTGGTTGAAAGTGCTCCATTCAACAAAGGGAAGGGGAAAGTTTATTCTGGAGTTCCAGGAAACCTAGTAGCCTTTGCATGCAGACTTTCATTTCAGAGAGGGTTTGAAGGAAACGTAACCTTTGTTTCAAAGACCCAACTAATCGACCATTACACTGAGACATTAGGAGCATTCCATGCAGGTGGACGATAAATGATTATTGAAACCGAAGCAGCTTTAAGACTAATGAATAGATATTTTAAAAACATTGAAATATGAAGCTAATAAAAAAAGAATTAGACGTGGACTTTATCGGAGGTACTGGCCCGTTGACAAAAGAGGAAGAGAAAAGAATAAGTGACATTATAAAAAGTCACAAGGCAAAGCAAACGGCTCAAAGACCAAAAAGAAAACTGACGACCAAGAAAGGAGTGACAGCATAGCGGTACTACTGCCAACACTGACGTCATGGCGGGGATTTGTTTAAATTAGATAGTTATTTTCGCTCTGTGTATTTGGCAAGTGGAACAATTCAACTTTCGAATGCCCGCCACGCCGCATACACCGATCGTTGGCAGTAATAGGGCACCGGACAATTTGGTGATCTAACGGGTGACACTCTACTAACAAAGATTTTCCACGGGGACAAGTGAACGACTTTGGAACAACTTGGACTTTGAAAAAATAGTATCGTTGGACAAATGAGAAATGAAATGGCCGACCCTTCGCATTTTTTAACGAGATTGTGCTTCGAATTGCCCCGCACATTTGGCACATGCCATAGCCACACATCCAGCCCTCAATCCAAAGCAATGGCAAGAGCCAAGCCCGCATCCTCATTGTTGACAGCAAGTATGAGGTCGTGAATGTAAAACGAGAATCTATAATTCATTAACTTTAAACTTCTTTAAAATCATGCAATGGTCAATTTTATTGAGAGTGTTTTAAAGCATCCGGACTATTCCCGTCAGTTTAATTGTGGTGAAAGCCTTATCACAGTCTTTAATTGTCCTCTGGAAGCGAGACTCATGAAAAACCGCTTTACTGATTTGTGGACCCAAAATAACTATATTTTCTACGTGATTGATGGGAGAAAAGTATGGCATACTGCCCATGGTTCGTATGATCTTAAAAAAGGAAGTTGTGTGTTTATTCAGAAGGGCGCTAGCATCATTGAACAGTTTTTTGATATTGGGTTTTGCCTTGTACTTTT
>JAYVEZ010000073.1:0-2321 GCA_043773645.1 Cytophagales bacterium | reverse complement strand
ATCAAAGATTGATATTGTGCTAGTGTAAAATTCTGCGTTGTGACAACACTGCCAACTGAGATCGCAATGTTGCCTCCGAGCGCATTGTCCAAGACTGTGTAATCATAATTCACACCAGCATCCCAAGAGGTGTAAGCTGTTCCGTCCGGCAACGTTCCAGCCGAATTGTTGAATGGCATCTCGATAAGGCTTTTATTCGGTGTGTTGGCCATTTTAAATACTCTGGTTTGCTATTGCGAGGGCTTTTGTTATTGCTTCATCGGATTGATTGAGCAATGGTGAGGTAATTTTTTCGTGTTGCTTTCTGGCTTTGCCAGCTTCGAATATTAACCGTTCAGCTTCTTTCTCTGGATTCCCAACTTGTCCGCCGAATTTTCGACCTTGACGATTTTCATCAACTTTGCTGAGTTGTTCAGCAGCAACCCCAACTGGAAGAGTTGCCTTGCTCGGGAGCTTGCTCATTCGCGCTACGTTATAATTTAACTTTCCCATTGCTTTGGGAGAGCCAGCCAAAAGAGCTGGAATAAGAGTTGGATTATGAAACAAAGCAAAAAGGGTCAACGGGTTGGCAGCGATAGCAGTGCGCAAGCGGTTCGGCAACCAGTCATGCATCGTGAGACCAGCGAGTAAGTAAGGTATTCTTCCATCCTGCTTGGCCAATGCACTCAACAATGTGTCATCGCCCTTGCGCGTACTCAACATGACTTTTGCGAATTGCTTTGTTGCAGGAATTGTGTCTTTGCCAGCTTGAGACATTAAGTCTTTCATTTGCAGAATATTTTGCTGGCTTGCCTCCATCAATTTTTCATAATCAGGATAAACATCAGTGATAGACTTTTTTGCAGCGCCGTAGAGTTGACCAATGTTTGCTTTTGTTTTTGGAGAAAGATTTCGGTCGTAAAGGAGGTTGCCAATTTTCTGCTTGAGGTCATCGAAGCCTTGTAAGTTATGAAATGGCGAACCAGCAGGAGCATTCATGTAACCAAGTGTTCCTGGAGAAGTCATTGTTGGTGGAGTGCCACGAATTTCCTCTTCAAGGGTGTCCAGCATTTTGTCGCCAGCGGCATCTTTGATCATGAACTCGCCAGTTGAAGGATCTGTTGTACGTGTTGCCTTACGCGCACTGTCAAGTGCATCGGTAACATTCTTCCAATCAAGAGGCTGCAATTTACCACTGGCAGTTAGAGCTTGTTTCCCAGCGACGTAATCTGCACTGTTCTGTCTATTGATGTCGTCAAGAGAATTACGAATGATGTCGTTTGTCTGTTCCGGTGTCATTGAACCAGTCATCGTGGAATGAAATGCATCGCGATAGGCTGGATTTTTAGTCGTTGCCGCTTCCCCAGCCATGTCCAGCATATTCTTCGGAACACCAGTGGCTCCAGCTTGAAGAAGAGGAACAATCTTTTTGATTGGATAGGTTATCGGTTTGGCAGCGACTTTTGCAACGCGCAAGGCATTTTGCACCGGATCAATAGCCGAACCAAGCTTGCCCGAAAGTTCACCGATCTTGCCGAGCATTCCGGGAGCCTTGGCAGCGGCAAGTTCCCCTCCGGAAAGAACAGTGGCAACGTCCATCAAGGGACTCATCGGATCGTTGACCAGCTCTTTTTTCAGACCGGAGGTATCGCCGCTTAATAAGCCACCGTAAGTGTCTTTGTAATGATTGCCAAGAGCATTCACAAGTGCTTCAGCTTCATCCTTCTTTTTTGGATCTTGCTCAACACCGATTGCCCCTTCAGCTTTTGAGAGAAGACCTGAACCGATATCTTTTATTGAACCTAATGTTTTATCATAGTTGTAAATGCTTGAACCGATACCTTTGACAAGGTTCATTGCACTTTCAGGAGTTTTGTTCAATGCTTTTCCAGCAACTTCGCCCCAGCCCATTTTTGAATAATCGGTTGTGTCTTCTGGAGCTGCTGGCGGTTGATCAGTGGCTGTTTGGTCAGCAGGTGGTGTGTCTCCACTCTTAACTGACCCAACAGAGAAATTGTCAGCAGGAGCAGAAGCTTGATCATCTGTCGAAAATGAATCAGCACCAGCAGGAGCAACAGCTGCAGGAGCACCAACAGAGAAATTATCTTGCAGTTGATTAGCCACCTTTGCCTCCATTGAAATAACGAATTATCTCTGGAGCTTCTGGACCATATTGCTTCTGAAGCATTTGAATAAATGCAGGAGAAAGGTTGCCACCGGACTTAATCATGTAACCCAAAACTGTTTGAGGCTTGCCATCGATCACGACTTGCTGATTGTTGTTGTTCAACGGATCATTGAACATTTTTTCGATCAGTTGTTTTTCCTTTTGAATTTTCGGC
>JAYVEZ010000072.1:0-3016 GCA_043773645.1 Cytophagales bacterium | reverse complement strand
GCTTTGGCAATAAGATCTGGACTTAGGGCATACTCTCCAGTCGGTTCGCCAGGGTTCATCAACTCTTCCATCAAACTTTTCTTGGGTCTCTTTGTTTTTTCATCTTCAAGGTATTTGGTGTAAGTACTGTAAAGTTCTGGGTTGGTTGAAAATCCTGCATGGAATAGTCCTTCGGCCAGCGACACCGTGTACATTCTTGTTACATCACCACTGCCTGTACCGCCTGCGATCAGTTCATAGGCACTGTTGCCAATGAGTGCCACGGAACTTCCGGCAGCAATAGGCAGTGCGTTGCTATTCTTCAACAGGATCATACCCTCAGCGGCAGCTTCCCTCGACAACTGTGCGTTTTTCTTCAGGTCTGGGCTGTCGGAATACTTGTAATTCTTATAGATGGGAGAAAGGAGAATGATGCCCAATATATCGGCCACGTTCTGATCAAGCACTTTTACATCCAATTGTCCGGCCTTCACCGCATCGAGAATGGCTTGTTTCTGCTGAGGCATGCCGGGCATAATCAAGTTGTTTCCCGCTTTCATCATTGTCACGGCATTTCTTCCTCCAAACCAATCTGACATCACAAAGCCTTTGAATCCCCACTCTTTTCGAAGGATCGTGGTGAGGAGCTCAGGATTCTCCGCTGCATAGGGACCATTTACGAGGTTATAAGAACTCATGATGGTCCAAGGGTTGGACTGCTTCACCATGATTTCCCAGCCTCGCAGATAGATTTCGCGCAGGGCTCTTTCGCTGGCGATGGCATTGACTGTATTGCGGTTGGTTTCCTGGTTGTTGGCGAAGAAGTGCTTGGCCGAAACGCCTACACCATTGCCCTGGATGCCGTTGACCATGGCGGCAGCAATGTTCCCTGTCACGATGGGATCTTCAGAATAGTATTCAAAGTTTCTTCCACCGAGTGGATTGCGATGGATGTTCAGTCCGGGTGCGAGCAAAATATCAATGCCATATTCTTTGGCTTCTTTTCCAAAGGCGGCACCCACTTTCTTCACAAGCGTTGTATCCCAACTTGAAGCCAACAGTGTACCAATGGGCCATGCGGTTGCGTAGTACAGGCGAGATTGACCCGAATTAAATGGATGAATGCCAGCCGGACCGTCACACACAACCAGGGAAGGAATGCCGAGGCGTGGGGCACCAACGATGGTACCTGCTGCTCCACGAACTCTCTTCTGTGCATCCGTTGGTTCACCGGCTCCCGGCATGGGCATACCTGGTACGTTCATCCCACCGCCCACCAGCATATTTACTTTTTCTTCAAGCGTCATGGCGGAGATGACGTCCTGGATTGAATTTTTTCCCAATTGGGGGAGGTTCTGTGGTTGCGCATGTGCAAGAAAGGCCAGACAGGATAGGAGGCAGGCCCATACGAAGCGATTTCTGGGAGTGAACATCTTGTTAAAGGTTAATTGGACAATTATTGAGTCAATATGACACAATAGTAATATATTTGGCTTGAAAACCAAAATGGTTTGTGGATTTTGGAGATGGGAGGAAGTGGACCGGGCGGGGAGGTATTATTATTCCCGGTTCATTCTTACCTCGATCTGCTTAATTTACACACCCCAATAGATTCCAGTTATGAAGCCAACTTCCATTCAAGAATTTTTCCGGCAGGCACATCGAGTTTATCTCCCCGCGGTCTCCATTGACAACGTCATCTTCGGTTTTCATGAGAACCAGTTGAAAGTATTGCTTTTGCAGTCCTCTGATAAGAATGTATGGATGTTGCCCGGGGGCTTTGTCGGAAAGAAAGAGCATGTAGATGAAGCAGCAGCCCGCATTCTGAAAGTCCGCACAGGCCTGGATGCCATTTTCCTCCAACAGTTCTATACGTTTGGCCATCCGAAGCGATCCAATAACCAGATTCTTGTAAGGGCACTTAAGTCTTTGAACCAGAAATATGATGCGGATCATTGGGCTCTGCAACGTTTCGTTTCTGTCGGTTATTATGCTTTGGTTGAATATGCCAATGTCAATCCTCATCCGGATGAACTCTCACTGGCATGTGAGTGGCACGATCTGAGCAAACTGCCTGATCTCTTGCTGGACCACCGGGAGATTATACTGAAGGCACTGGAAGAAATGCGATTGAAACTTAACTATCAACCCATTGGGTATAATCTCCTTCCCAGGGAGTTCACGATGAAGAATCTTCAGTCCATCTACGAAACCATCCTTGGACGGAAGCTTGACCGTGGGAACTTCAACCGAAAGATATTATCGTATGGAATTTTGGACCGGAAGGAAAAGCACTACTCAGGGGGTGCACACAAAGCACCCTATTTGTACGTCTTCAATAAGAAGAAATATTTCAAGGCGTTGGAGGGTGGGCTGGGAAGGGATTTTTGATGTTGGGCTTCTGCAATTTTTCCAGAGAAACCAAAATCATTTAATCTTCAAAAACTCAACCCGCCTGTTCTTTGCTTTGTTCACAGCATTATCATTTGGAGCAACCGGAAGACTTTTGCCTTTACCGTCGGTTTCCATCCTGCTGTTGTTGATATCAAATTGTTTGTTCAGTTCGACCTTGACAGTTGCGGCACGTCGCTTTGACAAATCCAAGTTGGCGGCATCTTCTCCATCGCTGTCCGTATAGCCGACAATCTTGATCCTCAGGGTAGGATTGTCCTTCAACAACTGGGCCATCTCTTTCAAAGTACCGGCCGACTCCTCTTTCAGTTTGTCTGAGTTCACATCAAACTGAAACCCATACGAAATGAACTTTCCCTGCGTGAGCAGTTTGTTTCTCATATCGGGTAAGCCCGCGGCAATCCTCACCCGGGCAAGGATGGGCTTACCCTCGTCACTGGTTTCCATGCGAAAGATATTGTACGTGTAGCCGGCGATAAGTCCACGCGGCAAGTCCAGCACCTTATTTTCATTCGCATACATTCTCAATCTTTGTTTCTGGATCCAGAATGCCACATGATATTTTTCACCGGTTTTAAACTGAAAGGCACTGCTGCCCTGATCTTTATAACCTTCATCCTTGAGA
>JAYVEZ010000071.1:0-3576 GCA_043773645.1 Cytophagales bacterium | reverse complement strand
GTGGCTACCGTTCCATGCACCACTGCCATCCGGGCAAATTCAGAAGGTACCACCATGGAGCTTTCAATGTGCACATGGGCATCGATAAATCCCGGAAGTATGTAATGATCTTGAACAGATGCCTTTTCTCCGATTTGTAAAATCATGCCATCTTTGATCGTGACTTCTCCATCAAAGATTCGCTTGTTCGGTATGTCGATGATATGGCCGGATATCTTCATGATGATGGGTCAGGGTAGTTGATCGTTGATGGTTGTTGGTTGATCGTTCCTGGTCCGATCCTTCGAACAACGATCAACCAACAACGAACAACCAAGAAACTTCATCAGCGTGCAATTTCCAATGCGACTTTCATCATGTCCATATACTTGCTTTCGCGGTCGCTGGCCGAGGCATATTGCTTGGTAATGATATTATCACTTACTGTAAGGATGGAGAGGGCTTTTACGTTGTGACGGGCAGCCAGGGTATATAGAATGCTGGATTCCATTTCGATGCCCAGAATACCATGTTCCAACCAGACATCCCATCGGGAAGTATCGTGTCCATAAAACGTATCTGTGCTGAAGACACTTCCTACGAGCGGTGCAAGCAGCAAAGACTGTGCAGTCTGGTGCGCATCTTTCAGCAATTCGAAATCAGCGGTGGGCGCATAGTCCATTCCATGAAAATGTAGCTTGTTGGTGCTGGAATCTGTGGCAGCACTCATCGCCAAAATGACCTGACCCAAGGCGATCTCCCTTTGAATTGCCCCGCAAGTACCCACCCGAATAATATTCTTCACCCCATATTCGGAGATCAATTCATTGACATAAATGGAGGTAGATGGAATTCCCATGCCGGTACCCTGGATGGAAACACGCTTCCCTTTGTAGTGGCCGGTGTAGCCAAGCATCCCCCTGACTTCATTGTAGCACACTGCTTTCTCCAGCAAAGTGGTCGCCACGTGTTTGGCCCGCAAAGGATCTCCTGAAATCAAAACGGTATTGGCAATGTCTCCTGCCTTGGCTCCAATGTGCAAACTCATGCGATGATCATTTGAATTGAATGTCAAATTAGAATAGATTTGATTCTGTAACAAGTACCCATGCAAGACAATCGTTTACCGGAGTCCGAGTTCATTCTGAACCCTGATGGAAGTGTATATCATTTGCACCTCCGGGAAGAGCACATCGCCAATACGGTGTTGATCGTGGGTGACCAGGGAAGGGTACGTCAGATCAGCAAGCATTTCGAAAATATAGAATGCCGCATTCAAAACCGGGAGTTTGTGACGCATACAGGCTCCTACCACGGAAAGAGAATGACCGCCTTGTCAACGGGGATAGGAACAGACAACATAGATATTGTTATTAATGAACTGGATGCAGCCATCAATATCGATGCAAAGACCCGGACGCCAAAGTCAACGCGAAGAAAGCTGAGGATCGTACGCATCGGTACTTCCGGTGCCCTGCAACCCGATATTCCCGTGGGCACAGCGGTCATTTCTGAATTCGGGTTGGGCTTCGATGGACTTATTTATTATTACCATTACACGATGGATACCATCGAGGAATTGCTCACCAACAAAGTGAATGACCACCTGGGTTGGAACCCGAACCTCTCTAGACCCTACATCACCAAAGGATCGTCATCGTTGATCGAACTGCTGGAAAAAGGCATGGTCAAAGGCATCACGGCAACGGCTACGGGTTTTTATGGACCGCAAGGAAGAAGGCTTTCGCTGACGCCTCGCGATCCGGGAATCAATGATCGGCTGCAGTCATTCTCGCACGGACTGTACCGCATCACAAATTTTGAAATGGAAACCTCTGCCCTTTACGGATTGGGAAATCTGCTGGGGCATGACTGCTGTACCTGTTGTATGATTATTGCCAACCGGGTGCGCAAGGAATTTGGCGGGGATCACACCAAACACATCGATGGATTGATTGAAACGGTGCTGGATCGATTGGCTAATAAATAGATTTGGAATGGTTGGGCGAGTGTTCCATCCCGAGACACTTGTGACCGATATGGTGATGTCTTCAGGCTGCCGAATTAACCTCGGCCAAAAACCCGTTTTTGTTCAGGGAGATGAAAGTTTACAGAAATGTATGATATCATATAGTATATCGAAGTAAGGATTGTCTGGTCCTTGAGAATTCCCTGATCCAAATTGAGGCTTTCCTATTTTTCGGAAACACCCTTCAGACACATACTCCTTCGGTGTGGGTCTTGCTTTTTATGCTGAATTTATTTTTAGGATATGAAAAACCATTAAAACATGAAAGTACGCCCCACCCACGCACCGGCAGAAGACGCGCCCTCAGCCAAACCCACCAGTCACTTCCGCTTTCACTCCAACGCAATAAACACGTAACTTTAAAGGGTCAACAATGTTTCAAATTTAGCCCTAGAACAATATGACTGGTTCGAAATTCTTCGTTTTGAGTTTCCTCGTGTTAAGCCACACCGTATCATTTTGCCAACTCCGCCCTGAAACGATGATCGTCCGGTCAGGTGAAGATCCCTTTGTCGTGCTGCCTTTTGGCTACCGATACCTCAACAAGGAATACCGGGATGGCTACCTCGCGTTTCAATTGGGGGTGAAGTCCAACGTATATAAGTTTAATTACGATCTGCTGACCCGAAAGTGGACGTTCATCAACGAGAAGAAAGACACGATGGCCGTTCAGGAGGATGTTACCGTAAAATATTTGTACCTCGGCAAGGATGCATACTATCATGATCCCCAGCATGGATACTTCAAGATCCTGGCCACAGACACAGTAGGTAAATTGGCATCGCATGCTGAGATCATCCACTACGTGCCGACCCAGATTGGGTATGGGACCACCAAAATCAGAACCACCGTCGTCAGTACCGCTGGCATCGGCCAGGAACAAACTTTTGAAAGATTTCTTACGTACCTACTCATCGACAGTCACGGCACCATTTTACCTCTCGACAAGAAAGCACTGCTTGCGATGTTCAACAAGGAAGAAGATAAGATCAAGGCTTTTATGAAGGCGAACAAGACGAGTTTCAAAAAGGAAGAAGATCTTGTGAAGCTGTTTGAGTATTGTCATTCATTGGGGCCGTGGTAAAAACGGCTTTCCGTTGTTGGTTTTCAAAAAATCAATCCGTTTCGGATCGCTTAAAACACCAATAACGGAGCGCGATTCTTTGTCATCCCACCTTCGCAACAACCGGCACATGTCCCCTGATACCATAAAAAGCGATATACATATAACATAGAACTGGCAAGATGAAAGCGTGGTGGATGCCGATGTTGTCCGCAAACACACCCTGAATGACGGGTATGATTGCACCGCCCACAATGGCTGTACAAAGAATTCCCGAACCCTGACCCGTGTGCTTGCCCAAGCCGTCGATGGCAAGGGTAAAAATGGTTGGAAACATGATGGAGTTGAATAATCCAACCGACAAAATACTCCACATGGCAAGTGACCCATCGGTCAGCATGGAGATGATCACTAGGATGGCGGCACAAAAAGCAAGAATGGCCAGTGTTCTACCCGGCTTCTGCTTTCCAAAATTAAAGGCTGCAAAATTCAACGCCACCAAAAG
>JAYVEZ010000070.1:0-6602 GCA_043773645.1 Cytophagales bacterium | reverse complement strand
GGCATTGTATCTCAAGGCGAGAACAAAGGCCAGGGTGCGGGTGCTCCAAGAAGGGGTGGCGAACGTGGCGAAAGAAGAAGTGACAGTCGTGGTGACCGTGGTGGCGACAGACGCAGTGGTGGTGGTGGCGACCGTGGTGGAAGAGGTGGAGATAACAGAGGCGGTGGCGCAGCTCCCAGGGGTCCAAGAAGATAAGAACTATAGTAAGACTAAAATAGGTTTTCAGCGATGTTACAACCGAAACGTACAAAATACAGGAAGTCACAGAAAGGCCGCGTCAAAGGAATGGCCACCCGTGGACATACCATTTCTTTTGGGTCCTTTGGACTGAAGGCTGTGGAAATGGGATTGCTAACGGCGCGTCAGTTGGAAGCAGCCCGTGTAGCCGTGACACGCGCGATGAAGCGTGAAGGTCAGGTGTGGATCCGGGTATTTCCCGATAAGCCTATCACCCGCAAGCCTGCTGAAGTACGTATGGGTAAAGGTAAAGGTGCTCCCGAATATTGGGTAGCCTGTGTAAAACCAGGTACCATCCTGTTTGAAGCAGGTGGTGTTACCCGTGCGGTAGCCCTGGAAGCATTGAAGCTGGCCGATGGCAAGCTTCCGATCAAGACAAGGTTTGTAGTAAGAAGAGACTACGTAGAACAATAAATCGTATGAAGAGCACCGAGATAAAAGATTTGACCCTGGACGAGCTGAAAGAAAAACTTGGCAGCGAGAAGGAATCGTTGCGCAAAATGAAGTTTGCCCATCAGGTTTCTGCCATTGAAAATCCGATGAAAATAAAGGAGACAAGGCGGGCCATTGCACGGATCAACACCTTGTTGCACCAAAAAGAAACGCAAAAGTAAATCTGTATGGAAAGGAATTTAAGAAAAGAACGCGTAGGCCGTGTGGTGAGCAATAAGATGCAAAAGTCCATCACCATTGCCATTGACCGCAAAGTAAAACATGCGATTTACGGCAAGTTCATGAACAAGACCACCAAGTTGATGGCGCATGATGAGAAGAACGAGGCCGGCATTGGCGACCTGGTGAAGATCATGGAAACACGCCCCCTGAGCAAAAGCAAGCGCTGGAGACTGGTGGAAGTGATTGAGAAAGCGAAGTAATAAGTACAGACAGATAAAGAAATAAAAGTTATGATACAGAGCGAATCACGTTTGATAGTGGCAGACAACAGCGGAGCAAAAGAAGTGCTGTGTCTACATGTATTGGGTGGCACCCACCGTCGTTACGCGTCTGTGGGAGACAAGATTGTGGTGACTGTAAAGTCAGCAATCCCGACCAGCCAGATTAAGAAAGGCACTGTATCAAAGGCCGTGATCGTTCGCACGAAAAAGGAAGTGAGAAGGAAGGACGGTTCTTATATCCGTTTTGAGGACAACGCCGCTGTGCTTCTTACCCCGCAAGACGAGCCCCGTGGCACACGTATTTTCGGCCCGGTAGCACGTGAGTTGCGCGAAAAGCAGTTTATGAAGATTATTTCCCTGGCCCCTGAAGTATTATAAGATTATGGAGAGGAAGCAAAACAAACAGCCCAAGCTGAAAATCCGGAAAGGCGATACCGTGAAGGTGATTGCCGGTAACTATAGAAGCACCCCGGATAAGATTAATTCTGGCAAAGTGCTGGAAGTACTCCTTGAGAAAAACAGGGTCATAGTAGAAGGCATCAACATGGTGACTAAACACCAGAAGCCATCTGCCGGTAAGCCTGAAGGAGGAATAAAGAAGACAGAAGCCGCCATCCACATCAGCAATGTGATGTTGATCGATCCTGCGACCGGACAGCCCACACGGGTTGGACGCAAGCTGAACGAAAAAGGCAAGCTTCAGCGGTTTTCTAAGAAGACAGGAAAATTCATAGAAGTCATTAAGTAATAAAGCCATGGCAACGCCAAGACTCAAAGAGAAATATACAAAGGAGATTATCCCGGCACTGAAAGAAAAGTTTCAGTACAAGTCGGTGATGCAAGTCCCCAAGATTGAAAAAATCTGTGTCAACAAAGGTATTGGCGCGGCTGTAGCAGACAAGAAATTGGTTGATGTGGGGCTGGAAGAAATCACCACCATCACCGGCCAGAAGGCGGTACCTACACGGTCGAAGAAGGATATTTCCAACTTCAAGTTGCGCAAGGACCTCCCCATCGGTGTGAAAGTCACATTGCGTGGTGAAAGGATGTATGAATTTATGGATCGTTTGATGAATGTGGCCCTTCCCCGGGTGCGCGATTTCAAAGGCGTGAGCGACAAGGGATTTGACGGGCGCGGGAACTATACGTTGGGCGTGAAGGAGCAGATCATTTTTCCTGAGATCTCGATCGACAAAGTCACTAAGATCAATGGAATGGACATCACGTTCGTTACCAGCGCGAAGACGGATGAAGAAAGTTATGAGCTCCTGAAAGCTTTCGGGATGCCTTTTACCACTAAAAATTAATCATTGCCATGGCAAAACTGTCAATCATTGCAAGGGACAAGAAGAAGGAGAGGCTGGTAGCGCGGTATAAGACCAAGCGCCAGACGTTGAAAGCCGCCGGCGATTGGGCTGGGTTGGACAAGCTCCCGAGGAGTTCATCTTCTGTAAGGCTTCACAGCCGTTGCAAGCTCACGGGCCGCCCCCGTGGATACATGAGCAAGTTCGGCATTTGCCGTAACCAGTTCCGCCAAATGGCGCATGATGGCAAGATCCCAGGGATGACGAAAGCCAGCTGGTAATTTGAAGAAAGGAAAGGATTAAATATCTTTGCGGCCCCGTTTTATCCCGATAGCTATTGGGACCTCCGGAAGCCGCGTTTTAATTGAAAACAACATGACAGACCCCATTGCAGACTACTTAACCCGGCTTAGAAACGCCATCAAATCACGCCACCGCGTGGTGGAGGTGCCCGCGAGCAGCATTAAGAAGCAGATCACCAAGGTATTGTTTGACAAAGGCTATATCCTGAACTACAAGTTTGAGGATTCCGATAACAAGCAAGGGATGATCAAAATTGCCTTGAAATACAACCCTGAGACACGGGATTCGGCGATCTCCAAGATTGACCGCATCAGCTCTCCGGGACTGAGGCAATATAAGCCGGCCGATGAGCTTCCCAAGGTGCTCAATGGTCTTGGCATCGCGATTCTGTCGACTTCGAAGGGAGTCATTACAGACAAGGAGGCGCGTGCGCTGAATGTAGGTGGAGAAGTATTGTGCTACGTTTATTAATAGATAGAAAATGTCACGGATCGGCAGATTACCCATAGCAATTCCTAAAGGTGTGACGTGCACTTTTTCGGAAGGCGATAAGAAAGTAACGGTGAAGGGTTCGAAAGGAGAACTCCACCAGTTGCTGAAGGCCAAATTCGGCGTGAAAGTCGAGAATGGCATGATTGAGGTTTCCCGTCCTTCAGACGAAAAGCCGGACCGAGCACTCCATGGGTTATACCGTGCTTTGATTGCCAATATGGTGATCGGGGTGAGCCAGGGATATAAAGAGCAATTGGAATTGATCGGGGTTGGTTACAAAGCCACCGCCCAAGCCAATGTGCTGGAGTTAAGTTTGGGATTTTCTCACAGCGTATTCCTCGCCGTTCCTTCAGAATTGAAACTTCAGGCCATGCAGGAAAAAGGTTCTAATCCGATGATTATCCTGGAAGGCATTGACAAGCAATTGTTGGGACAGGTAGCGGCAAAGATCAAGTCGTTGAGAAAAGTGGAGCCTTACAAAGGCAAGGGTATTCGTTACGTGGGTGAATATGTTCGCAGAAAAGCTGGTAAGGCTGCTGCTAAATAATTAAGGATATGCCAAACGTTAAGACAAGTCGCAGGGCGAGAATTAAGATGGGGATTCGCAAGGATCTGGAGGGCACTTCATTGCGCCCCCGCCTCTCCGTATTCCGCAGCAACAAAGCCATCTATGCTCAGATCATCGATGACTCAAAGGGCCACACCATTGCTTCCGCTTCGTCGGCAGACCTGGAGAAGGCAAAGTTGAACAAGGAAACATCAAAGTCCGTAGGTATGAAAGTGGCGGAGAAAGCTTTGGCTTCTGGCGTAAGCGAAATTGTATTTGACCGCAATGGATACTTGTATCACGGTAACGTGAAAGCTTTGGCCGAAGGCGCCAGAGAAGGTGGTTTAAAATTCTAATGGCATGACACAAAGCAACGTTAGTACAGTAAAGGCCAGCGAGATCGATCTCAAGGAGAAAGTCGTAGCCATTCAGCGTGTGGCCAAAGTGGTAAAGGGTGGTCGCCGTTTCAGTTTTTCCGCCATTGTTGTGGTAGGAGATGGCAATGGTGTGGTGGGATACGGATTGGGCAAAGCCAATGAAGTTACCGACGCGATCACCAAAGGCATTGACGATGCAAAAAAACATTTGGTGAAAGTTCCGATCATCAAAGGGACTGTTCCTCATGATTCTATAGGCAAGTTTGGCGGTGGATTGGTATTGTTGAAGCCAGCATCACCTGGTACAGGTGTCATTGCAGGGGGTGCCATGCGCGCTGTGCTGGAGAGTGCCGGCGTTCACAACGTGTTGGCAAAATCAAAAGGTTCTTCCAACCCGCACAACGTGGTGAAGGCAACCTTCAAAGCATTGACCTCCATGCGCGATGCCCATACGGTAGCGCGCAACCGTGGAGTTGAATTGTCAAAAGTATTTAACGGATAAGATCATGGCAAAAGTGAAAATCACACAGATCCGCAGCACGATCAAACGTCCGGAGACCCAGTTGAGGACGATCCAATCGCTTGGCCTGGGAAAAAGAGATAAGTCCGTAGAAGTGGAGTACACTCCGCAGATTCAGGGCATGGTGCGTAAGGTTAGTCACTTGGTGAGCGTAAAAGAACTATAACATGAAGCTGCATACTTTAAAACCGGCAGACGGTTCTATAAAAAATAACAAACGCCGTGGCCGTGGCCAGGGTTCAGGCGGTAGCACGGCGGGCCGTGGTCACAAAGGTGCGCAGTCACGCTCCGGTCACAGCACGAAGTTTGGCTTCGAAGGCGGTCAAATGCCCTTGGTACGACGCGTTCCAAAGTTCGGCTTCAAGAATAACAACAAGATATATTTCAAGGCCATCAACCTGGATGCGTTGGAGGAACTTGCCCTGAAGACGAAATCAGGTGCCATCAATCTTCAATTGATGATGGAGAATGGTATTGTGGGAAAGAACGACCGTGTGAAAGTATTGGGCCGTGGAGAACTGAAAGCGAAAGTGAGTGTGGAAGCACATGCATTCTCCGTGACGGCGACCAAAGCAATTGAAAATGCTGGAGGCAGCGCTACGACTGTAAAATAATGAAGAGATTCTTTACCACCATAAAGAACATATTCTCGATCGAAGACCTTCGGGTCCGCATTCTGAATACGATGGGTTTCCTGATCATCTTCCGGTTGGGATCTTTTATTGTATTGCCGGGTATCGAGCCCAGTGCCCTTACCGGGAACCAGGGCGGCGGACTGTTTGATCTTTTCAACACATTCCTCGGTGGCTCATTCAGCCGCGTATCCATTTTTGCATTGGGCATCATGCCCTATATCTCTGCTTCCATTGTCGTGCAGTTGCTCACGGTGGCGGTTCCCCATTTCACCAAACTCCAGAAGGAGGGTGACAGCGGTAGAAAGAAATTAAATCAGTTTACCCGTGTGCTGACCATCGTCATTACGGCGGCTCAGTCTTACGGTTATTTGAGGGCGATCGTCAATCCAGAAGCGATCATCAATCCAGGCTTGTTCTTTCAGGTTTCCTCGGTGATCATTCTTGTTTCAGGCACCATGTTCTGCATGTGGCTCGGAGAACGCATCACAGACAAGGGTATTGGCAACGGTATCTCGATGCTGATCATGATTGGTATTGTTTCACGTTTCCCTACAGCCCTGTACCTGGAAGCTACGGGTAAGGGAATGAGTGGTGCATTGCTCTTCATCATTGAATTGCTGGTGTTGTTCTTCGTGGTGGTAGGCGTAATTGCCCTCACCCAGGCGACGCGCCGGATTCCGGTTCAGTATGCCAAGCAAGTGGTGGGAAATAAACTGTATGGCGGAAAGCGTGATTTCATCCCATTGAAGCTGAATTCAGCTGGCGTTATGCCCATCATTTTCGCACAAGCGTTGATGTTCATCCCGCCCCTGATGGCAGGCATCTGGAGAAACAGTGACATTGGTGCCTACGTAGGTTCTACGTTTGCTGACTTTACTTCCTGGCAATACAACTTGTTGTTCGCCATCCTGATCCTTTTGTTCACATTCTTTTACACAGCGATCACGGTTCCATCCAATGACATTGCAGATAATTTGAAACGCAACGGAGGCTTTATCCCAGGCATTAAGCCAGGCAAGCAGACGGCTGAGTTTATTGACAATATTTTATCAAAGATTACACTTCCGGGCGCCCTCTTTCTGGCGGCCGTAGCCATCATGCCTGCCTTTGCAGTGCGTGCCGGCGTGACGCAAAACTTCGCTCAGTTTTATGGAGGTACGTCGCTTTTGATCCTTGTCGGAGTTGTGCTTGACACACTTCAGCAGATTGAAAGTTATTTGCTCATGAGACATTACGAAGGGATGATGAAGTCCGGAAGGGTAAAAGGACGTTCTCAGTTTGCTGCGGCATA
>JAYVEZ010000069.1:0-2786 GCA_043773645.1 Cytophagales bacterium | reverse complement strand
GTCCACACATCAAGCGGATTGGAAGCGGTCGTATTGGAAATCAAATGAAGGTACTGCACCATGCGGTTATAGCTTCCTTTCACGGAGCTTGACTCGGTTGTTTGTGCCCGAAATGAAAAGCGGGGCTCAAAATTGCTGTAGGTGGCAATGTTCTCACCGCCCTTGTACTGCTTTGTCGCCGTTACAGTTTTTCTGATCCCGGGAATGGTATCGTTATACGTATAGGCCGTGCCAGGACCCATGTATTGAAAATGAGAGAACCGAAGTCCGTACTCGATGGAGAATTCATCTGATATTTTCTGGCTATTCCCAATGTGCAGCGCCGTCTCCAGGTTGTATTTTCTTGGAAGGCTGATGTCGACTGCTACACCATTGGTGACCCCCACTGCATTGGCAGGCTCAAATGTATAGTAGGTTACATCCGCACCAAAATTCAATTCATTGTTGCTGTTGATAAAATAAGTGAATTGCGGACGAAAGATCAGGTTGGAAATGGACGAATTCCAGGTAAACCGGTTCCGATCATCTTTGCCAAACTGCAGCGCGTAGTCATACTTGCTATAAACCAGCGTGATGTTAGAAAAGAGACGCTCATTGAAAAGGTGATTCCAGCGGAGCGTGGTTGTCGCGTTACCCCAGTTGAATCCTTGCGTCTTATCAAACTTGAAATTGTCGCGTCCAAAATAACCTGAGAGAAACAGTTTGTTTTTTCGGTTGATGTTGTAATTGGTTTTCAGGGTCAGGTCGTAGAAATTCAGGGCACCACCGTCTTTAAGTAACGGAACGAAGGGGCGGGCAAGCACATCGATATACGATCTCCGTGCGGCAATAATGAATGAAGCCTTGTCTTTGATCAGTGGCCCTTCCACCGCCAGCCGACTAAAAACTGAGCCGATACCCCCCGTTACTTCCATTTTCTTGCTGTTGCCATCTTTCATCCGAACATCCAGGATGGACGCGAGCCTGCCACCATAACGGGCTGGAATGGCACCCTTAAAAAGCTTGGTGTCTTTCACCGCATCAGGGTTGAATACGGAGAAGAATCCGAACAGATGAGAAGAATTATAAACAGGCGCCTCATCCAACAAGACCAGGTTCTGCCCCACACTACCACCACGGACGTTGAATCCTGACGCTCCTTCTCCTACGGTACTCACACCCGGCAAGAGGAGGAGGCTTCGCAACACGTCTGCTTCACCAAAAAGCATCGGCACACGCTGGATTATTTTGACTTCCAGCCTGTTGGTACTCATCTCAGCATTCCTGACGTTGGCCTGCTCGATCTCAGCCTGCACAACCACCTCTTGCAGTTGTTCACTTTCGGGGGCCAGATCAATACTGAGCTGAATGTTTTTGTCGAGGGTGAGATTTTTAGAAATCAATTGGAATCCTACGTAGCTAAAGTCTGCCGAATAGGTGCCCGAAGGCAGGGTGATGGAATAAAATCCATATTCATTGGTGGTGGCCCCATTCTTAATCTCCTTGATGTAGATCGTGGCTCCGATCAGGGCTTCACCATTCGAAGCATCCTTGATATAACCGTTGACAGTGAATTTATCCTGTGCAAAACCTGAATAGACGCTGAAAAGAAAGAAAACTGCACAAATCAATCGGCGCATGTGGAATAGGTCGTATGAATGAATTATACTTGACGGAAAAGCAATTATTTTGTTACATAAAACAGTAAATTTCACAGAAGGTTATGTTTCGAAGACTAAAAGAGTTGTACCGGGAATATAAGGACTATGTCAGGGTTGACCTGGTAATGTACGCTGTGATGATTTTGTTGATTATCTTTTACGCCATTTATACCCTGGCGGCTGATTGATCCGCGAATATTTCCCTTATGTTTTCCCGGATTTTGACAGTCAACTCATCCGTTGGAAGGTCATTTACATCCTTTCCAAAGGGATCTTCAATTTCCTCAGCAATCAGCTCCACGCTTAATAAAATATAAGACACCAGCATGACGATGGGAATGGTCATGTATTCCATTTGGGTAACAAAGCCAAAGGGCAGGGTGATGATGAATATGAAAATGAACTTTTTGATATACATCGAGTAGGAATACGGGATGGGGGTATTTTTGATCCGCTCGCAGGCTCCCAGGATGTCGGTAAACTCTTTCAACTCTTTGTCAAGTAAGAACAGATGATCCCCCGAAATTTCTTTCTTTGTATATAAGTCATTCACCCGTTCGTACATCACAGACATAATTTTATTTGGAATGTGGTTTACATTTCTGAATCTCTTCTGAAAATCATTTCCCACAGCCTCCAGTTCGCTGACCTGTAACCCGCTCCGCATATGCTCCCGGACTGCTACGACAAAATTGACAATCATGGAGCGAAAGTAATTTCTGCTCTCAATATCTTCTTTGGGAAGGAAAGCATTAAGCTTATGTGCCAGGTTCCTGGTATTGTTCACGAGCGATCCCCAGAGTTTGCGTCCCTCCCACCACCGGTCGTAGGCAGAGTTGGTGCGGAACACAAGAAATAAACCAAGGACAATCCCCAGGAGGGAGTGCATGGCAATGGTGCTATGAAACTCCTTCTCATGAAGGCGGAAGACATTGAGCACCAGATAACAACAAACCAGCGAATAGCCGCCCATAAATAGTAGTACAGGTCGCAGCGTGCGCATGACGTGGCGGCTATACGAATGCGAGATAAGGGAAGCCCAGGCTTTGGGGTTATAATCAATCATGGTAGAAAAACTTGGCTCAAGTACGTTCTTTCCTAAAAAAAAACCAATAAACTGGTTTGAAATAGCGTTAAACTTGCAAT
>JAYVEZ010000068.1:0-2048 GCA_043773645.1 Cytophagales bacterium | reverse complement strand
TTCACAAAAGCAGATCAATATCGATGTACCCATTGCCGTTGGTTTGCTGGCGCTGTTTTCGCGCAGCGTTTATGATATTCTCACGCACTACGGCCCCGGTTACATGGATTCATTGACCGGCCTTGTTTTCTTTTTGCTGATTGGGCGCTGGTTCCAAAGCATGACCTATGAGAGCCTGGCCTTTGACCGGGATTACAAATCGTATTTTCCGCTGGCCGTGCAGAAGGGAGAAGGCCGGGACTGGGTGCCTGTCGTTATTCATGATCTTCAAATTGGAGACCGGATCAAAATACGGAACCTGGAAATCGTTCCGGCCGATAGCAGTCTGCTTTCCGACAAGGCCTCCATCGATTATAGTTTTGTTACCGGTGAGTCGAAACCGGTGAAAGTCACATTGGGTGATCTCGTGTATGCAGGAGGAAGGCTCATCGGGCAACCTATCGAACTGGGGGTGACCAGGAAGGTCTCACAGGGCCACTTGACCAGTTTGTGGAACAATCCGGTATTTCAAAAGCCTGAAGAGCGGGGGTATCGGAAAAGGATTGACCGGGCGGCGAAGGTTTTTACCTGGGCTGTGATGGTCATTGCGCTGGTTACAGCGGTGGTCTGGTATTTCTATGATCCGTCACGGGTATGGCTGGTATTAACTTCCGTGCTGATGGTGGCGTGCCCTTGCGCCCTGGCTTTGGCTGCTCCCTTCACTTACGGCACCTTGTTGCGCATCTTTGGAAGAAATCACCTCTATTTGAAAAACGCGGATGTCATTGAGCGAATGGCTTCGGTTGATGCTATCGTGTTGGATAAGACCGGGACCGTGACCTACACGAAAGAGCCCAGTGTGGAGTTCGAAGGAGAATTGAACGAAGAAGAAACCGCCTGGGTCAAAACGTTAACCGGTTACTCTACACATCCATTAAGTAATCTGATTTCCCGGTCCCTTCATCTGCGGCCGGTTGGCCCTGTTCAGGACTTCAAAGAACATCCCGGCCACGGTATTGAAGGAATAATTGACGGTCACGTAATCAAATTGGGATCAGCCGCTTTTACTGGGTTCCATCAGAAAGTAAACGCTCAGGCTACTTTGGTTTTTGTTTCGATTGATGCGCAAATAAGAGGATATTTTTCTATTGCTATTGCTATCCGGAAAAAGATAAAGCAAATGATCAGTCGACTGGGAACAAAATGTTTTGCCATGCTTTCCGGCGACAATAATACAGAGGACGCGCAAATGAGGGCTCTTTTCAGCCCTTCCGTGCCGCTATTTTTTAATCAGAGTCCGCACGATAAACTGCATTACATCAGGGACCTTCAACGGCAAGGGAGAAAGGTGATGATGCTGGGTGACGGATTGAACGATGCCGGAGCCTTGAAGCAAAGCGATGTTGGAATTGCAGTGACGGACGACACTG
Source organism: Cytophagales bacterium (assembly GCA_043773645.1). Taxonomy (GTDB): domain Bacteria; phylum Bacteroidota; class Bacteroidia; order Cytophagales; family Cyclobacteriaceae; genus ELB16-189. The sequence goes on along the minus strand of JAYVEZ010000068.1, from coordinate 639 downwards.
GCGTGTTTACACCGGCTTGCGACGGGATTCTTCAGGGCGATAAAATGGACTCGCTGGATCAGTTTCTGGCCCTCGCCAAATCTTCCTCCAGCATCTTGAAGACCGGTTTTGCGATTTCATTTATGTACAATTCGGTTGCATTAACCTTTGCCGTCACCGGGCACCTCACTCCCCTGGTAGCAGCCATATTAATGCCCATCAGCAGCATTAGTGTAGTGGGGTTCTCCACCCTGGCCGTCAATTTTGTGGCCGCTAAAAAATTAATAAACCATTAAATTCAAAACTATGTACACATCCGGAGAAGAAGCGGTAAAGATGATTAAATCGGGGGATCGGCTGTTCGTGCACGGCGGTGCTGCCACGCCTCATCACTTGTTAAAAAAAATGACGGAACGGGCCTCCGAGTTGTTCAATGTCGAGATTGTGAGCATCAGTTTGCAAGGCGAAGCCCTGATCGCGGAAAAAAAATACAAGGAAAACTTCCGGATCAACTCACTTTTTGTGTCACAGAATATCCGGGAAGCGGTGAATGAAGGGCGCGGCGATTACGTCCCCATATTCCTGAGCGAAATTCCCAATCTTTTCAGAAAGGGAATTTTGCCCATTGACGTTGCGCTGGTCCAGGTTTCTCCTCCCGAC
>JAYVEZ010000067.1:0-3287 GCA_043773645.1 Cytophagales bacterium | reverse complement strand
GTGGTACTGTTGCCCGACCATGGCACACGCTATTTGGGTAAAGTATACAACGACAACTGGATGAAAGACCATGGCTTCCTGGAGGAGCGAACCTTTGGTTCAGCCAGGGAAATTATACAACATAGAAATGTTTCAGACAGTCTCTTTTCGGTAAAGAAAAATGCCAGCATCGGTGAGGCAATCAAAATCATGAACCAGCAAGGTATCGATCAGGTGCCGGTTGTTGATGAGGGCGAGTTTGTTGGAAGCGTAGCCTCAGGAAACTTGCTGGAGAAGATTATCGGAGATCCGAAAGCAAAAGATCAGTCGGTAGGTGATCTCATGGATAAACCCATGCAGTTCGTTGCTCTCGACACCACGTTGGATGTCCTCTCATCCATGCTCAACAAGAACAACAAAGCGCTGCTGGTGCGGGATGAAGGAAAGAAGGTTCACATTATCACACACCACGATATATTAAAGGCCATGACGTCCTAAAAGAAGAAGGCCGCCTTTTTCACGAGGCGGCCTTCACTCTCCATATCGATACTGCCTCAGTGTCGGACAATCTCAACTTCAATGCGGTCATTGTAATTGGCATATACGCTGGTCTGTGGGTAGATCATCATCTTTCCACCCTCTCCTTTGGTCAGGATCCGGTCCACCGTAATGCCTTGTGAAACCAGGTATCTTCTCGCCGCTTCGGCGCGGAATTCAGTCAGGTCTTTGGCAGAACCGGTTTGCTTTTTATTTCCCGGATCAGTCTCAAAATACTTTGTGCTGGTTCCCAATAAAATCATATCACGGGATTCTGTGCCATTGCAGTGGCCATGAATCTTGACTTTATAATTTTGGTTTTCTTTCATCAAATCCACCAACCCGTCCATCTCAGCCTGGAACTGCGGCTGCATAATCACTGAATTGCGATAAAAACTCACATTGTTGAATTCTATGTAGTCACCCCGCTTCGCACGTTTTAATGTCAGGGGAATAATCATTTCTCCGTCAGGTCCGGTGCCTGAAGAAGATGGCAGGGGATCTTTGAAATTGATTTGGGTTTCCAATGCCTTGTAGCCAGGTGCTATGGTGGTAATGAAATAGGTACCTGCCGCATTGCGGGGTGCCGTCAGATCAATTACCTCATTTGCTTTGAACGCTTGATATTGGGTGGCCTTGTCTGATTCCGATAAGTGAATTTCTCCCCTCACCTCGTTTCCATTCTCCTCATTCAAGAAGCGGAAGTCAAAGAATTTTCCTTTTGCGGTTTTCTTCACAACAGGCTTCACCAAGGTGGAGGAATCTACTGTAACCACTGGCGGTGTTTCCTGTATCACCACAGGTTCATCCTTGATCACCACGGGGACTATTACGGGTTCGGGAATCACCTCCACGACCGGCTGCTCACCCAAATGTCCGGCAAATACCCATGCATCCTTGAACTCAGATTCCGCTCTCAACTTAATCAGAAACGCAAACGCCTTTCTTTTTTCATTGGTTTGAAGGAGATAAACATAGTGCAACTTACGCTCGGGGTTTATGGCGTACTGCGCATTAAAACCCATTTTGCTTGCCTTGGCGGTGAACCGGATAGCATTTTCCTGCTTTGCAAATACACCAATGGTTACAAAATATTCCTGAGATACAGTTTGGCCCATCGCCATGTTACCGAGGAACAGCAGCAAGACCAGACACACTAAATTGGTTAATACCTTCATAGTTCTCATGATTTCAATTTCTCGAAGGTAAGAAATAATCGAAAATCTGTACATTTTAAGGATAAAGAACAAGGTAAATTGGTTGGTTACCCATGATTCGGAATGGTACCGGCTCGGCTAATCCATCATCCTGTGCCTATTTAAGGCCTGTCGTTATTGATAAGGGATGTTCCTTTTATTAGGGCAAAGCCTAATTCTTCACAACTTCTATTTCCACCCTGACGTTCGCTTCGGCTTTGTCATCATCCACCTGGAACAATGGCTTTTTTCCTCCCCAGGCTTTGATGCTCATTCTTTTTTTGTCAATCCCCTTGGCCACCAGGTAATCGCGGATAAGCACCGCGCGCTGCTCGGAAAGTTCTTTGGCAGAACCATAATCTTCCACCGTGTTGTCAAGGGAGAAGAAGTCAGCGCCCGCATTGTTTCTTCTGATGATCTTCCCCGGGTCATTGCCATTGGTGTGTCCGTGGATTCTGATTTCTTCATTTGGGTTTTCCTTCATGATGGCGACCAACTCATCCACAGCGAACCGTGATTCAGGTCTCAATATGGCCGCGTCCCGATAGAAGAAAATATAGTCAAGTTTTTCAGTCTCACCCTTTTTTGTGGTCATGACGGTACTCTCCACCTTTATCTTGATTTTCTCCTCTGCCAGTTTTATTGAGTCCGCAGCGCTCATCTTTTTTGGTGGAGGGATTACCAACGGAACCACTGCAATGACTTCCTCCTTAGGTTTTTCTTCTACAATCACCGGAACAATCACCGGTGCGGGCGTCCGATTGAAGACCCATGCATCCCGGAAAGGACCAGCATCCTGAAGCCTCTTGGCTTCGGCTACCGCAGCATCATGGTCATTGGTCACCAGAACAGCGACGTAGTACAGATTTTTGAGTTCGTTAAATTGTATTTGAGCCTGAAGCTTCTGTTTCTTCACAAACTTGACGTAACGATTTGCGTTTGCCTCGACTGAGAAAGCACCTACGACGACAGTAAAATTGGGTAGCGAGCCGGAGGCACCCTGAGCCTTAATATTCTGTACACTGAAAACAATCCAAAGCAACCAAACCAACGAAAGAGTCTTCATTCAATCAATTTTAAAGCATAGACGGTGCAATTATAATTCCACGCAGATGATAAAATTATGGAATTTTAAGCAAAATATTACATTCAAAGCCCCAGTCAAGGTGAAATAACCTCAAATAATCGCTGCAAAGTCTCACCAGAGTCATCCACCAGGGTAAGCAAGTGCCTGCCATGTGAGGGTGTCAACAACAAGCGATGGGACTCGACCGTGTAACCTATAAATTGTCCATCCAGGTGCCAATAGATAACCGCCGCCGGATTTCTATGGGTGGCCTCAAAAACGGTGCTTGTTGCCCTCTCATCCAGTTGAACTGGCAAGTAGATTTTTGCTTGCACCTTCGGATAGATGAGGTCCATGGAGGCAACCGTAGATGGATTGATACAGTCACCACGGTACGGTGGCAATGCACGGTATGACAAATTCCTTGATTTGAAATAGTACTCCTGTATGGGCGGCAAGACAAACCAACTTACCGTATTCATTTCCTGCAAGGAAGCACAATCGCCATG
>JAYVEZ010000066.1:0-7026 GCA_043773645.1 Cytophagales bacterium | reverse complement strand
GCGCGTCTGAATACAATGATGAGATAGGGGGCAATCTCCAGAAAAGGCTTTTTCCAATCCGTTTGCAATGGCCTCAGGTCATGAATCCATTCTTCACTCATTCTCCCGTGATAGCTCTCAAATTCTTCTTTTTCGGCCGCTTCACGTATTGCCTTTTTGATTTCAGGATCTGAAACAATGCAAAATATCCATGGTTGCTTGTGCGCACCGGAAGGCGCCGTAGAAGCGCTTTGAAGAATGTTTTCGATCACTTCTTTTGGAATGGGACGATCTGAAAAGTTGCGTACCGTGCGGCGCTTGTCCAGCCACAGGTGGAATTGCTTACTCCTCCGAAGGGCCTCTTCGTTGGCTACAGATTCTGGCTGGTACGAAACGAAAGGGTAGCCATTGATGGATTTGAGTATCGGTTCTTTCATGGTAGAAACAAATAAAGTGCACCTCACTTTTGACTTTTTTCAAGCCATTGCTTTCATCTGGCTCTGCGAAAATGTTCCGCAAGGACATTTTTCACTCTCATGATTGCGGACTCCAGGACTGCTGTATGCTTACGGCAATGTGACTTAAAATAATCCTTTGACCCGCCAGTATATTTCATAAGCTGCTGTAAAGATAATTCTCCGTTCCAATAAGAAATTAAAATAAATCTTGTAGGAATGAAATTTTAATCGTAATATTACGATTAAGTAAGATATATGGGACTCACCAAAACGGAGGAATTCACCAAAGCGCAAAATGAACTGGCCTCACTGGCAAAGGCTTTGGGGCATCCTGCCAGGATTGCCATTCTACAGTTTTTGATAAACAAGAAGTCATGCGTATGCGGAGACATTGTGGATGAACTTCCATTGTCACAGTCAACCGTTTCCCAGCACCTGAAGGAGTTGAAGAGGGTAGGCCTGATCAAGGGAGATATTGAAGGACCAAGCGTTTGCTATTGCATTGACGAAAAGGCCTGGGAAAAGGCCAAACGTGCGCTGGGTGACTTGTTTGCAAGCTACCGCGCTGCAAATTGTTGCTGAACTATTTTTTTGAATGAATTGATCGCAATATTACGATAACATTTTAAAACCAAAATGATGAAAACCACAGATACGCCTGACCAATTAAAGCAGTTGGTGAAAGAAAAATACAGCCAGATTGCGGAGCAAAGCAAAGAAGTGAATGAAGGCAGTTGTTGCGGGGCTACCGGTTGCTCCACCATTGATTATACCGTGATGGCGGATGATTACTCACAGTTAAAGGGTTACGTGGCTGATGCAGATCTCGGTCTGGGTTGCGGACTTCCTACAGAATTCGCCCTCATCAAAGAGGGAGACACCGTAGTGGATCTGGGTTCTGGGGCTGGCAATGATTGCTTTGTCGCACGCTCCTTCACCGGTCCATCTGGAAAAGTAATTGGCATTGACTTCACCGATAAGATGATTGAGAAGGCACGTGCCAATGCAGCGAAATTGAATGTTGACAATGTAGAGTTCCGTCAAGGTGATATTGAAAATATGCCCTTGGCCGGAAATACGGCCGATGTCGTGGTGAGTAATTGTGTGATGAACCTTGTGCCCAATAAGATGCAGGCTTTCATTGAGACATTCCGTGTGCTGAAGAAAGGCGGGCATTTCAGTGTTTCGGATATCGTATTGGTTGGTAAACTCCCGGATGGTTTGAGGAAGAGCGCAGAAATGTATGCGGGTTGTGTGTCAGGGGCGATCCAGAAGGAAGAATACCTTTCCATTATCAAGGAAGCAGGCTTTGCAAACATCAAGGTTCAAAAAGAAAAGAGAATCAACCTGCCAGCCGATATTCTGAAAGATTATTTGGCGCCAGATGAGATTGTAGAATTTCAAAACGGACAGACAGGCATTTTCAGTGTAACCGTATATGCGGAAAAGCCGATGAGCTGTTGTGCCCCAGGCTGCTGCGACTAGTTGAAAGTAATGCCGTTAACTAATCCTAAGTCCTTATGGGTACTATAGAAACAAACATTCATGGCGTGTTGTTGCCTCCATTGGAAGCAACGGTTTCAATTCTGAAGAAAGAATTTAACCAGATTCCTGTTGGGCGCAAGGCTGTCCTTGCAGAGCTGACTCGATTTGTGGAGGATAAAGCTAAAGCGGCACAAAAGGTCAACCTGAATTTTATTTGCACACACAATTCCCGGAGAAGTCACCTTGCTCAGTTATGGGCCCAGGCTGCTGCGCACTACTATGGTATTCCTGGTGTGGAGTGTTTTTCAGGTGGAACGGAAGCCACAGCTTTTAATATAAGGGCTGTCGAGGCCATGCGAGGCGCTGGTTTCAATATTTCAGAAACCAAAGCAGGTACTAATCCCATTTATCAAGTCTGTTTTTCAGAGAATGGGCCGGTGGTCGTCGCATTTTCCAAGAGATATGACGATCCATTTAATCCTTACAAAGATTTTGCCGCCATCATGACTTGTTCGCATGCTGATGAAAATTGTCCACTTGTGATGGGTGCGTCTTCCCGCATTGCGCTTACGTATGAGGACCCAAAGGAATTCGATGGTACCGAAAAGGAAGCCATGATGTATAAGGAAAGGGTTCATCAAATTGGAAGGGAAATATTCTTTGCGTTTTCAGAAATAGAATCCAAATAACCAATGATCAGATGAGCAACCAGCGGAAACTTGGTTTTTTGGATCGCTACCTCACCTTGTGGATATTTCTTGCGATGGGGGTGGGGATTGCCCTGGGTAATTTCTTTCCCATTGAAGCGTTCATGAATCAATTTCAGATTGGCACGACCAATATCCTCATCGCTTTCGGGCTCATCATGATGATGTTTCCACCCCTGGCCAAAGTCAGGTATGAACACCTGGGGAAAGTCTTTAAGAATACTAAAGTGATTGCGCTGTCATTGGTGCTGAATTGGGTTATTGGTCCTATGCTGATGTTTCTGCTCGCAATCATCTTCCTGCGCGACAAGCCTGAGTACATGGTGGGATTGATCCTCATAGGTCTTGCGCGATGCATTGCCATGGTTTTGGTGTGGAACGATCTGGCAAAAGGCGATAAGGAGTATGCTGCGGGGCTGGTGGCGCTGAATAGTATTTTCCAGGTGCTTTTCTATAGCGTATTTGCTTGGTTGTTCATTACGGTGTTACCTCCCTGTTTTGGAATTCAAGGGTCAATCGTGAAGGTAAGCATGGGTGATGTTGCAAAAAGTGTTTTCCTGTATCTCGGGGTTCCGTTCCTCGCAGGCTTCCTCACCCGTTACTTCTTCAAAAGCACAAAAGGTGAAGCGTGGTACGTTGAGCATGTGATTCCGAAGATCAGTCCACTCACCTTGATCGCTTTGTTGTTCACCATTGTCATCATGTTTAGTTTCAAAGGGAAAATGATTGTGGATATTCCATTTGATGTTGTCCGTATTGCGATTCCATTGGTAATCTATTTCATCATCATCTTTACCATCAGTTTTATTCTTGCCAAAAGACTGGGAGCCAACTATGAGGAGAATGCTTCAGTCTCATTTACTGCAACCGGAAATAACTTTGAATTGGCAATCGCCGTGGCAGTGGGTGTTTTTGGAATCACTTCAGGACAAGCATTCGCCGGCGTAATTGGTCCACTCATTGAAGTGCCTTCATTAATACTACTGGTGAATCTGGCGTTCTGGTTTAGAAAGAGAATGTATCTTACGAATGATATTAGCTGATAACCTGGACAGAAAGTTTGATGTAGTGATCATCGGCGGTGGTCAGAGTGGTCTTGCTGTGGGGTACTACCTCCGCAGAACGGGATTCTCTTTTATTATTCTGGATGAGGAAGACAAAGCAGGAGGGGCCTGGCAGCATATGTGGAAATCGCTGCGTCTTTTTTCGCCTGCTCAATGGAGTTCTCTGCCAGGCATTGTGATGTATGGGGGTGTGGACTACTACCCGACTAAGGATGAAGCAATCAAATACATTCGAGGCTATGAGAAGAAATACAATCTTCCGGTAAAGAGACCTGTGAAAGTCATTACTATAAACAATAGCTCTGAAGGATTTTCACTTCATGCCTCCGACGGAGATTACTCCGCGAAAGCGATCGTGAGTGCGACCGGTTCGTTTCAGAATCCATTTATCCCCGAAATCCAGGATCGGCGACTGTTCCGGGGAATCGTTATCCACTCTTCTCAATATCAGTCACCAGATGAGTTTAGGGAAAAGCGGGTTGTGGTGGTCGGAGAGGGTAATTCTGGTGCGCAAATTCTTTCAGAGATTTCGTTAATAACGGAAACTGTCTGGGTTACACAAAATGAGCCGCGCTTTTTGTCCGATACAGTAGATGGTCGCTATCTTTTTGACGCAGCCTCCCGAATGTATGAAGCTAAGCTACAAGGCAAACCGTTTCAACCACCATCATTGGGTGATGTTGTGATGGTTCCTTCCGTGAAGGCCGCCCGGGACAGGGGTATCCTGCAAAAGAGCCTGAGGCCGTTCGACCGATATTCAACGGATGGACTCGTATGGGCTGATGGTCATGAAGAAAAGGCAGATGTGGTCATCTTCTGCACTGGTTTCAAAGCTTCACTCCTCCACCTGGCTTCCCTTCAAGTGGTCAACACAGAAGGCAAAGTGCCCACGTTTGAAACGAAGGCTACCAACATGGCGAATCTTTGGCTTGTGGGATATGGTAATTGGACGGGATTTGCTTCGGCAACATTGATCGGGGTTGGTAGAAGTGCCAGGCGAACCGTGGATGAAATAGTGGCAAGTTTAGATTCAAGTTCCATACCTGAGTCTTCTTCAAATCAGAAAATAAAAAATTGAATTTAGTTCTGTCAGTCAGCGGTCTGCTTTCCGTGCCGGCCATGCAATACTTTCTCAACATCATTCAATGTAGAGCCCTTGGCAGCAAGTAGTACAAGATAGTGATACATGAGGTCTGCTGCTTCGCCAAGGAATTTCTCCCGATCGTTGTCTTTGGCCTCAATCACCAGTTCGATGGCCTCTTCACCCACTTTCTGAGCCACTCTGTTTATCCCTGCGTCCAGGAGGTGATTGGTGTAGGAACCTGATTTTGGGTTCTTTTTTCTCTCCGCGATTACTGCCTCCAGAAACCCAAGCCCCGTCTGCTGATTTCTCTCCTGGAAGCAGGTGTCAGCGCCGGTATGACACACAGGCCCTTTGGGCTTTGCCTTAATCAACAAGGTGTCATTGTCACAATCCTGCAAGATGGTAACCACTTCAAGGAAGTTTCCGGACGTTTCTCCCTTGGTCCAGAGAGTTTTTCTGGAGCGGCTGTAGAAAGTAACTTTCTTCTCGCGTTCAGTCTTCTCCAAGGCTTCCTCATTCATGAACCCAAGCATGAGTACCTTGTTGGTTACGGAGTCCTGAATGACGCAAGGGATGATCCCGTGCAGCTTTTTAAAGTTGAGTATTTTTTCCATGATCGGGAGTTAGCGAATGGGGATTTGATTTTTTTTAAGGTAGCTTTTCAGATCCGGGATTGGGATTTCATTGAAATGAAAAATGCTGGCGGCCAATGCTGCGTCGGCAAGTCCCAGGAGGAAGACTTCCAGAAAATCCTCCTTTCTGCCAGCGCCTCCGGATGCAATGACGGGGATCTTCAGCAGTTCATTCAACTTGCGCAGTGGGTCAATGGCAAAGCCCGCCTTCATGCCATCGTGGTCCATGCTGGTGAATAGAATTTCTCCTGCTCCCCGTTGTTGCGCTTCTTTGGCCCACGAAAATAATTTGAAGGTTGTGGGCCGTGTTCCGCCGTGGGTATGCACGATCCATTGATTTTCTATTTTTCGAGCGTCAATGGCGAGTACCAGGAACTGGGAACCAAACTCCCTGGCCAACTTATCAATCAGTTGGGGATCATTGACTGCGGCGGAATTGATGCTCACTTTGTCAGCACCGGCGTTCAGCAAGGGTGCCACATCCTCTATTGAGCGGATCCCTCCACCCACGGTAAAGGGTATGTTGATGTGCCTTGCGATTTCCCTTACCAGCGACGAAAAAGTTTTTCTCTCTTCCTGCGTAGCGCTGATATCGAGGAAGACCAATTCGTCGGCACCCTGCTCGGCATACTGGGCACCCAACGACACAGGATCGCCGGCATCACGCAGATTTATGAAATTAGTCCCTTTGACTGTGCGGCCATTCTTGATATCGAGACACGCAATAATTCTTTTGGTTAACACGAGGGCAGGTCTAAATATTCTTCAGGTCCGACAGCTTGATCTTGTGTTCATAGATCGCTTTTCCAACAATGGCTCCATATACTTTGATGTATTTGAGTTCCTCCAGATCACTGACCGAGCTGATCCCTCCGCTGGCAATGATGTTGAGGTCGGGGAAACGTTTCTTTAGTTTTTTGTAGAGACCAAAGTTGGGTCCTTGCATCATACCATCGCTGTTTATATCTGTGCAAGTGATGTATTGAAGACCATCTGCTTTGAACCGCCCCACGAGGTCGTAAATTGATTGGGTAGATGATTCCGTCCAGCCAGTCAGCTGGATTTTTTCGTTTTTCACGTCAGTGCTTAGAATGAAATTCTCGCTCCCAAATTGTTTGATTAGCTCACTAAACCGGTCGGGTTCTTTTACGGCAAGGCTCCCAACGTTAATCTGCTCGATGCCAAGATCCAGAAGTGCCTCCACCTCTTGCTCGGTCTTTACGCCACCGCCAAAGTCCACTTTCAAAGCTGTTTCAGCCTGAATGGATTCAATTACTTTCCAGTTGACAACCTTACCCTTCTTTGCGCCATCGAGGTCTACGAGGTGCAGGTATTCCAGGTCGGCTGCTTCAAATTCTTTGGCTACTTCCACGGGACTTTCACGGTAGATTTTCATCTTGCCGTAATCGCCCTGCGTCAGGCGTACACATTTTCCTCCAATGATGTCAATGGCGGGTATGATTTTCATCTCATGCGGGTTGCTGTAGGAAACTGCCTAAGACTTTCACACCGGCATCAGCCGATTTTTCAGGATGGAATTGCACCGCGAAGAAGTTATTTTTCTTCATGGCTGCACTAAAGGGAATTCCATAAGTGGTTTCGGCTGTTGTGTGGGTA
>JAYVEZ010000065.1:0-4102 GCA_043773645.1 Cytophagales bacterium | reverse complement strand
CCGGACACGGGTCTTTCGTGAGGCGCACGACAACAAAATGGCAAAAAGGAAAAGGTAAAGGCACGTTTTGTAAAAACAGATTTGCGTAACTTTGCGCTTACTCATTTGTTTGAAGTACATACAAATTTACAAGATTCATGGGAAATGCTAAAGTGCTGGAGGTAGTTGAAAGCAGCATCGCTGAAGTGATCATTGAACGCTTCCGAAGTATCGTTGGCGCGGAGTACGTGATGGTGGACACCGGCAGAATGGAGGATTATGGCCACGACAAAACGGAAGATTACTTTTTCATGCCCCATGCGGTGGTTAAACCTGGAACGCCCGAAGAAGTAAGTGAACTCCTAAAAATTTGCCATGCCAACAGAATTCCAGTGACCCCCCGGGGTGCGGGCACCGGCCTTAGCGGTGGCGCCCTTCCTGTGAAAAACGGGTTGGTGATCTCCATGGAACGGTTCAACAAGATTTTGAACATCGACGAACTAAACCTGCAAGCAACCGTAGAGCCTGGAGTTATCACCGAAGTATTTCAAAATGCCGTCAAGGGAAAAGGACTGTTTTATCCGCCCGATCCTGCCAGCAGTGGCTCCTGCTTCCTGGGGGGCAACCTGGCCAACAATTCCGGTGGCCCCAAAGCAGTAAAGTATGGGGTTACCCGCGACTATGTACTCAACATGCAAGTGGTGCTCCCTACCGGTGAGATTATTTGGACGGCGGCGAACGTATTAAAAAATTCCACAGGCTACAATCTGACCCAATTGATGTGTGGCAGTGAGGGCACCCTGGGAATCATTACCAAGATCGTATTCAAACTTCGCGGCCTGCCACAAAAGTCCGTCCTGATGATGATCCCTTTTGTGACCAACGAAGAAGCGTGCAGTGCCATTGCTGCTATTTTCGTTGCCGGCATTACACCTTCCGGGATGGAATTCTTTGAAAAAGAGGCTGCCGCAAAGACATTAGAATATTGTGAAAAAGTATTGAACAGCCCGGTGACCACAAAGCTCACCGATGGCATGGAAGCTTACCTGTTATGTGAACTCGACGGGAATGACGAAGAGTTGCTCATGCGTGATGCGGAGCGGGTAATGGGCGTCGTAGAGAAATTCCAGGCAGGTGAAGTGTTGTTTGCCGAAAGTGCGGCACAAAAAGACGAGTTGTGGAAAATCCGGAAGAATATTTCCCCGGCGGTAAACTGGTACACGCTTACCAAATCGGATGATGTGGTGGTGCCACGTTCCAACCTTCCAAAATTAATCTCCGGAATCAAGGAAATCGGCAGGCGATATCATTTCAACACCGTTTGCTTTGGTCACTTGGGCGATGGAAACCTTCATGTCAATATTCTAAAAGAAAACATCAGCGAAGCTGACTGGGAGACCAAAATTCCGGAAGGGATCGGAGAAATTTTCAAGCTCACGGTGAGCCTGGGCGGCACGCTTTCCGGCGAACACGGCATCGGTATTGCCAAAAGACCATACATGCCCATCGCCATGAGTGAAGTAAATCTGAATTTGATGCGGGGCATTAAGAAGGTCTTCGATCCGAATGGAATTCTCAATCCCGGAAAAATATTCTAATCATTGCCAATCTCCTGTTGTGTTCGTTGTGCATTCCTTCGCGCTCTTCGTGACCCTGTTCAAATATCATGGGTAAGGTCACAAGATCACTAAGAACTTGCTACCTGCGGGCAGACTTAAAGGGCACAACGCATATCTTGAATTGATATAGTTTCTAGAGTATATTTACACACTCAAAATTAAAATCTATGAAATCCATTATCTCCTTGGTGACATTGGTCCTCATTTTTAGTTCATGCAGCCAGAAGAAAACCGAAGTTGCATCAACCCCCAACCAACTCACCGAAGTCCAACAAACCGAAGGTTGGAAGCTTCTGTTTGACGGACAGACCCTCAATGGCTGGCGCACATTCAAGAACAAGGAAAATGATACCTGGGAAGTGGTGGATGGAACCCTTCACTGCAAACCGGCCCAGGATTCAGTAGCGACAAAGCGCGCAGACATCATGACCACCGAATCTTATCAAAACTTTGAATTGGCTTTCGATTGGAAAATTGCAGCACAGGGAAACAGCGGACTTATTTATCGAGTTACCGAAGAATTCGAAGTTCCCTATGCCAGCGGACCAGAATATCAGATCATTGATGATATTGGCTATCCCGGCGAACTAAAAGATGTGAACAAGACCGGCGCCAACTACGACGTACATATTGCTGAAAACAAAAACATGAATCCTGCGGGCGAGTGGAATTCGTCCAGACTGATTGTGAACGGAAACCATGTTGAGCATTGGCTGAACGGCAAGAAAGTTGTTGAATATGAATTCGGCTCAGAAGACTGGAAGAAACGGGTGGCCGCCAGCAAGTGGAAGGACTATCCCGGATATGGATTGGCAACTACAGGCTACATTGATCTTCAGGACCACGGCAGCGAAGTGTGGTTCAGGAGCATCATGATCAAGGGACTATAAGGTTCCGCACAAGCAAAATTCTATGAGTGAAGGTATTCGATAATGCCTTCGCGGATTCGTGTAAACGTATCTTGAAGTGCAACAGGATCCTCTTCGAGCAACGTGACCCTAAAGCCACTCAGCTCAGAACAAAAAGAGGATATCGGTACCACACAGACACCTTTGGCGCCCAACAAATAATACACAAACCGCTTGTCGGCCGGGATATCTTTATCTACCCAGTGTTCAATAAGCTCCTTGATTTTCGGGTTGTCAATTTTCATTTTCTGATCACTCCTTAAAACACTTTTGCGGAAGATGATGGTATTATAGAAAGCGCCGCAGGTCTCGTTGAAAGTTATTTCAGGAATCCCTCCCAAAATGCCTGCGATCACTTTACTTCGCTTCCCAATATTCTGATTGGTCTCTTCCCGATACAATTTAAATCGCGGGTCACCCAACACTTTTGGGATTACCAACTGAGGAAGTTTGGTTGAGCAGACCTCAATCATCTTGGCCGTATCAATCGCCTGGCAAAAGCGGCTGAACTCAGGGTCCTGGTCCCGGTTGTAATACTCCATCCATCCACAACGGGCACCCGGCCATGGCAACTCTTTTGAAATGCCCTTCATGGAAATGCCAGGAACATCTTCAATCACTTCGGCAAGGGAATAGGCCTTCGCTCCATTGTAGGTGATGTTGATATAGATTTCATCTGCCACAATAAACAAGTCAAACTCTTTCGCGATCGCCACAATTCGCTTCAAGGTTTCAAGCGGATACACCATGCCCGTGGGGTTGTCAGGATTGATGATCAGAATGCCGGCTACGTTCGGATTATACTTCACTTTATTGTATAAATCATCGGGGTCGGGATACCATTTGTTCTCCGGATCCAGCCGATAGGTAAGTGGTTCATGGTTGGCATGAGCCGCCTCAGCGCTGGAATGTGTGGAGTAAGCCGGCGAAGGACCGATGACCCGGCCTGTTGGAACGATGTACTGATACACCTTCCCGATGGCATCACCCAGGCCATTGAAGAAGCAAATGTCTTCGGCGCTGATGTGTGCACCCCCCAGGGCATTCGTTTGAGCGGCCAGAAACTCACGTGTCTCCAGCATTCCCTTTGAAGGGCAATAACTGTAGGTCGAGTCTTGCTGGACCAGGTCTGACACAATATTCTTTATCCATCCGGGCAGGTGATGATTCTTATGGATCGGGTCGCCGATGTTCTCCCAGGAGATGCGGAGTCCCAGTTTCTCCAACTGCTCAGCCTTCTTTACAATTTCGCGGATCTCATAGCTCAACTCACTCGCACCTTCGTTCAGCAGTTTTTGTCGCATGAAAACAATTTTGTTCGATGATGACTAAAAAAAAGAATGGATTCAAGGAGGAGCTGGAAATTATTTTAAAATGGTTAACGACTGTTTGGAAGTATATTCATTACTTGCGCACTACATCTGCCATCCATGTGCGGTATCACCGGAGTTTTTGCGTTTAACCTTGTTGGCAAGTTCAGTAAAATCAATGTGGCAGCCGCTACACAGGCGCTTTCTTCGCGGGGTCCCGATTTTCAGGATATCCATGTCGATGAATGGGTATGTCTCGGTCACCGGCGACTTTCGGTCATCGATA
>JAYVEZ010000064.1:0-10735 GCA_043773645.1 Cytophagales bacterium | reverse complement strand
GGTTCGAAATGTCTGCCAATACAGACACTGCTTGTCATTGCATCAAAATTTTCGCGTTAAGTCAGCTTGCGATGGTAGATAGGAATACTAGCAAATAGTCTGCGAAAATCCAAAAAATCGAATGAAAAGATCAGTGACTGATGGTGTAATTTCTGAGCGTCGCGCTAGGCGAACGTTACATAATTTATCATTGGCAGATTTTGAGTAACCGCCCTCCAGGTGCTTCCGGAATCTTCCGAAGTATACAGGTTTCCATTATTGGTACCGAATACCAGGATGCCCCCACTTTTTACAAACGAATGTCGCAGAACGATATCAAATGCATTGGCATGTGGAAGTCCTTTATCGAAGTTCACCCATGTCTTGCCACCATCGCTCGTTTTGCAGACGGTGAGGTGTAAGCCTACAGGGGTTCGGTGTTCGTCACTTTGTGCCGGAATGACCCATGCCGTATCAGGATCATTCTCTTCGATTGCGAGGGCAAAACCATATTTTGGAAAGCCGTTGGCACCACTTACGTCATTCCACTGTTCTCCGCCGTTGGATGTTCGGAAAATGCCGCAATGGTTCTGCTGCCAGATGACTTCCGGGTGTGTCGTACAAATTAACATCCTGTGAGGATCGTGGCCAACCTCCGGATTTGGATTGGGCAAATAGGCGGCAACCAGCCCCTTGTTTTTTGCCTGCCAGGTTATTCCGTTGTCGTGGGTCTCAAAGACACCCGCACAACTGACTCCAATGTAAACATGTCGGCTATCCTGTGGATCAAGGACAATAGAATGAATGAAGGGATAATCTTTCCCTGCGCCAAACCATTGGTTAGGGTCCATTCGGCTCGGATGGTTCCAAAGGCTCTCTACCAGTTGAAACTCCTTTCCATCGGGACTATAGAACAGGCCGCCGGGCTCCGTGCCCATCCACAAACCTCCTGGCTGGCTTGCGCCTGCATGTTGCATTACCCAAATTTTTTTGAGTGATGCGCCTTTCCCAGGTCGGTACAAATGGTTGCCAAAATTGGGGATGTTCACTTCTTGCCAACTTGCGCCTTCATTGAGCGAACGCTGGAGTTTTTCTCCCCAGTGGCGGTGGGAAAGTGCGACCCACCATGTGTTCGTGCGTTCATCTACGTAGACCATGGAGACTGGAAGGCCTTCGAATTGTACGGCTTCACAATTCCACTGATTGTTCCGATGCTTGAAGATGATGAGTCCTTTGGAGGTTCCAATTAATAATTTTGTACGCATAGGAACAATGTTACCCTCCGGAAAGTGCCTGAAAGATCAGTAGTTCATCCTGTGACTGGATGGCATCATTCAGATTCATTCGGTCCTTGATCAATTCTCCCCGAACGAAAATATTGACATGCTTACGCAGGCGGCCGTTTTCCTCCAAGAGGTAATGGAGGATTCCTGGGTGTGTTTGTTCAATATTATTCAGTGCTTCCCTGACGGTAGTTCCTTCTATTTCCAGTTCGCTGAGCGAAGGAAAAAAACGATTGAGTGCGGATGTAAATTTCACTCTAGCCATGCTCCACCCATGTTGGATAATGATGATTTTTAATCCTTACCTTGTTATGTGCTTCGCAAGCGCAATGTTTTTTCCCGGAAAGCATGGTATAATCAAAATTAGATTTTTTTTTCGTCCGAAACTATTGAAATGGAAGGAGTGGAAAATTTGGTACCCTTGAGATCGAAATTACACCGCCGAGCGTGGAATTGGACTAACAATCAAAAGTTATGAAAGAGTTATTGTCGCAAATGGATCAATGGACGAGGGAAAATAAATCCTTCGCGTTGGCGCGCGTGATCCAGACTTGGGGCTCCTCACCCAGGCCTGTGGGATCAGCCTTGATTATTTCTGAGGGAATGGAAATGGCAGGATCGGTGAGCGGGGGGTGTATAGAGGGTGCGGTCGTTAAGGAAGCAGCACAGATAATCAAGGGTAGCACGGGGAAGAAGCTATCCTACGGGGTAAGTGATGACGAGGCGTGGTCAGTAGGACTTACGTGCGGCGGCAAGATCCAGGTCTATGTGCAGGCTTGTCCCATGGACGGCTCCTCCGACGCAAAGGTTTGGAATCAGTTGCGTCAATATGTTCGGGAAAGTAAAGGTTGCGTGCTTGCGACAGAATTGATCGATGGAGCTGGACACGATACACTCATGACGGAGGAAGGAAATTTTGGACCTTCCTTGCCTGCTGAGGTCGAATCAAAAGCACATGAATCTTATTTGCACAGGGTTCACACTTCTGTCACGGTGGGGGATGCACAGTATTTTATTCATGTTTTCCCGCCCAGGAGCAGGTTGTTAATTATTGGTGCAGCGCACATTACGGCAGACCTGGTACAGCTGGCCAAGCTCTACGATTTTGAAACCATCGTTATTGATCCCCGTGGAGCCTTTGCCCACAACACCCAATTCAATGTTCCTCCTGACAAGATATTTGAAAAGTATCCTTCCGAGGTTTTGAATGACCTTCGGCTGGATGTGTACACCTATGCTGTGATCTTGTCGCATGATCCCAAAATTGATGACAACGCGCTTGAGATCTTGTTAAAATCTCACGTGGCTTATATCGGTGCATTGGGCAGCCGGAAGACGCACGAGAAAAGGATCGATCGGTTGAGGCAGGCTGGATTTTCAGATGAAGAAATAAAAAGAATTGAGTCTCCCATTGGCATGGATATCCATGCGCTTGGGGCGAGGGAAATAGCCTTGAGCATCATGGGTTCGGTTATCAAGGCCAAGAATTTGTTTTTATAGGCGTGATCTAAAACTGTAAATTTAAATGTATGAATCGCAATAACTTTATGAAAACAACTGCGCTTCTTGGAGCGACGATTGGTCTTCCAGCAAGCAGCGTCTTCTCCCAAAGTCTGCAGCAAAGTGGGATGGACAGACTTACTGACAAAGAGGGGAATTTTGCCCTTCAGCCTTTACCATACAACGAAAATTTTCTTGAACCACACATGGATCAGGAAACGCTTCACTTGCATTACACATTCCATCATGGCGATGCAGTCAAAGCAGCAAACAAGGACCTCCAAATGGTGAGGAAAGCCATGGAAGATAACAACCTTGAAACGGTAGACTACTGGACCCGTAAACTTTCCTATCACCTTTCGTCGCATATCCTGCACACCATCTTCTGGACTAACCTGGGCAACAAGAAAACGGACCCCTCGGGCACCCTGTTAAAACAAATTGAAAAGGATTTTGGGACTTACGACAAACTCAAGGCCCTCATCGCCAGGACCTCCAAAGGCGTGGATGGAAATGGGTGGGGCATTCTGGGGTACCATCCTTCAACCGATAAGCTGACAGTTCTCCAGTGTGAGAATCATGAAAAACTTACCCAGTGGGGCGTTATACCTATCCTGGTGATTGATGTTTGGGAACATTCATATTACTTAAAATATCGAAACCGACGCGCGGAGTTTGTGGACAACCTTTTCGGAATTATTAACTGGGACAACGCCGCTGAGCGACTTAACACTGCGATGAAATTCAGATAACAAGTTCCGGTGCATTCAGGCAATCGCTGTCAATGCCCGCTTGAGATAAACCTTGGCGAGGTGCTTGCGATACTTTTGTGATGCATAGTGGTCTTCCAATATATTCATGCTTTCGGCTGCAGCATTGCAAGCGGCCTGGATGGTGGCCGCATCCAGCTTTTTTCCAGTCAGCACTTTTTCAGCGGCAGCATCCCGGAAGGGATAATTGGAAACGCCGGTATAGGCTATGTTTATTTTTCCTTCGTCATTTTTTACCACTGCACACCCTACGATGGCAAATCGAGAAGCTGGCTGGGGAAATTTTACATAGGCGCTTTTGCTGCCAGCGGTGACCGGAATATGAATGGCGGTTATGATTTCACCCTCCTGGAGAGCCGTGGAAAACATCCCTTTGAAGAAATCAGTTGCCTTAATTTTTCTTGAACCTTTACTGCCTTGAACAGCAAGGGTGGCGTCAGTAGCAAGCACCACCGCTGCCCAATCTGCTGATGGATCTGCGTGCGCAAGGCTGCCACCGATGGTGCCTTTGTTTCTGACTTGTATGTCGCCGATGGCTGCCGCCCCCTGGGCTACAACGGGTAATTTGGTTTGAATGATTTTGTTTGTGGCAACTTCCTGATGCGTGGTTGATGCGCCAATGATGATTTCTGAACCCCCTTCCTTGATGCCGCGGAGGGCGGCAATGGATCCAATGTCAACCAGTTTGGAGGGTTGATTGAGCCGCAGCTTCATGGTGGGTATCAGGCTGTGTCCTCCGCCCAGCAATTTAGCATCGGGTGATGACAATGCTTTGATTGCTTCTTCCACAGAAGAAGCTTTTTGATATGTGAAGGATGAGGGGATCATTTTGCTGAGGATTATTGAGAGTTGATAATTTGTGAACTAGCTGAAACTGGATACTGGATTCTTGATCAAGTATCTAGGTTTGCATTGCATTCCATACCCGTTCGG
This sequence comes from Cytophagales bacterium, assembly GCA_043773645.1. Taxonomy (GTDB): domain Bacteria; phylum Bacteroidota; class Bacteroidia; order Cytophagales; family Cyclobacteriaceae; genus ELB16-189. Next base: position 6,270 of record JAYVEZ010000064.1, on the reverse strand, counting down.
GTGTCAAGGGCATTCTGATATCTTTTACTCTCTTACCGCCACTCCAGAGCGCATCGATTACCGCATTGACTACAGCAGGCGTTGACCCGATGCATCCTGCCTCCCCTGCGCCTTTCACCCCCAGGGGATTGTGCGGACATGGCGTTACCTGGCTAGCCGTTTCAAACATGGGCAAATCATCAGCACGCGGCATGCAGTAGTCCATGTAAGAGCCATTCGATATCTGGCCATCTTCGTCATATTCAACACCCTCAAAAAGTGCTTGTCCTATGCCTTGGGCTACTCCACCATGGATCTGCCCCTCCACAATCATCGGATTTATTACTGTGCCCACATCATCGACTGCGACAAACCGCTTCAGTTCCACCTTCCCCGTTTCCTGGTCAACTTCCACCATCGCAATGTGACAACCAAAGGGATATGTAAAATTGGCAGGATCATAGAAACTCACGAAGTCCAGCCCAGGTTCAAGGTCTTTGGGGTAGACGTGAGGTACATAGGCCGTAAGTGCCACCTCTCCGAAACTCAGTGATTTGTCAGTTCCCCTGATGGTGAACTTGCCATTGGCAAACTCGATGTCCTCACTGCTAGCCTCGAGCTTGTGTGCGGCTATCTTCTTTCCTTTCTCAATGATTTTGTCGAGACTCTTGACGATGGCCGAGCCGCCGACTGCGAGGGAACGGGAACCATAGGTGCCCATACCAAAGGCAACGCTATCGCTGTCACCATGGATAATTTCTACGTCTTCCATGGCTATTCCTAACCGGTCGGCCACCACTTGTGAGAATGTGGTTTCGTGACCTTGACCATGAGAATGCGACCCCGTAAATACGCTTACTTTGCCTGTTGGCTGGATTCGCACTTGACCTACTTCATACAAACCTGCACGGGCACCGAGTGATCCCACGACAGCAGAAGGAGCAATTCCACATGCTTCGATGTATGTGGAGAACCCGACACCCAGCAATTTTCCACTCTTTGCAGCTTCTTTTTGTTTCTTTCTGAATTCCTTATAGTCAAAAATTTCCAAGCCTTTTTTCAAAACGCCTTCATAGTTGCCACTGTCGTACTGAAGGGCAACCTGGGTTTGATATCCAGGTTGATTGACACCATCGAAAGGAGGGATAAAATTCTTGAGCCGCACATCCACCGGATCCATCCCCATTTCGAGTGAACCAAGTTCAATCAACCGTTCCAGCAGGTAGGTGGCTTCCGGCCTGCCCGCGCCTCTGTATGCATCCACCGCGTTGGTGTGGGTGAAGACTCCGGTTACATCCACGTTTATTTTGGGAGTTGTATAGAGGCCTTGGAGCAGGGTGCCATGAAGGTACGTGGGCACACAAGTAGAGAATGTTGAGAGGTAGGCTCCCAGGTTTGCAAATGTATTTACCCGCAATGCAACGATTTTGCCTTCTTTGTCAAAACCCATTTCTGCCTTTGTTACATGATCGCGGCCGTGTGCATCCATCAGGAAGCTTTCAGCACGTTCCGATGTCCATTTGATGGGTTTGCCGATTTTATGGGCACACCAAGTGACCAATGCTTCTTCTGTATAATGAAATATCTTGCTTCCAAACCCTCCACCGACGTCAGGCCCTACAACGCGGACCTTGTGTTCGGGTATGCCCAGCACGAATGCGCACATGAGCAGACGGATCAAGTGAGGGTTCTGGGTGCTGGTATACAATGTGTATTTTTCATGAACCGGATCGTAGGAACCAATGTAGCTACGCGGCTCCATTGCGTTGGGTACGAGGCGTTGGTTTACAAAATCCAGGGTGGTAATGTGGGCGGCCTTTGCCATCGCTTCATTTACTTCGGATTTTGGATTTCCGAGTTCCCAATCAAAGCAAATATTGTTTGGGATGTCGTCGTGCACGAGGGGTGCACCCGGTTTGACGGCCTCCGCAGGATTCGTGACGCATCCTAATTTTTCATAGTCCACCGTTACCTCCTCCATTGCATCGATTGCTTGCTCACGGCTCTCCGCGATAATGAACGCCACTGGGTCTCCCACATGTTTTGTGCGATCAGCTACCAGCAAGGGATGCTTCGGCTCCTTCATGGTTGCGCCACTTTTGAAGTTCACCTGCCAGCCGCAGGGCACACCATTCACCGCAGCCAAATCCGCACCTGTGAAAATGGCCACCACCCCAGGCATCGCTTTGGCTTTGCTCGTGTCAATCTTTTTTATTTTGGCATTGGCATAAGGACTTCTTACAAAAGCTCCGTAAGTCATGCCAGGCAATTGAATGTCATCTGTATAATTTCCTTTTCCTGTGGTGAATCGTTTGTCCTCCACCCTTTTTATGGATTTCCCGATATATCCTGTTGTAGCGGTCATAGGAATATTATTTACATTTTTTTAGAAGCGTACTGAATGGACTTGACAATATTGTGATAACCGGTGCAGCGGCAAATGTTGCCCTCCAGCGCATGCCGGATTTCATCTTCCGTAGGCTTGGGGTTATTGCTTAGCAAGTCTGCCGCCGTCATGATCATCCCAGGTGTGCAGAAACCGCATTGCAGGCCATGCTCCTGATTAAATCCTTCCTGGATCGGATGGAGGGAACCATTTTTTGACAGGCCCTCGATGGTGGTTATTTCATGACCTTCGGCTTGCACGGCCAACATGGTACAACTCTTAACCGCTTTACCATCCACAAGGATGGTACATGCACCACACCCACTGGTATCGCACCCGATGTGTGTGCCGGTGAGTCGCAGTGTATCGCGCAAGTAGTGTACGAGCAGGGTGCGCGGTTCAACCTCGTGGTTGTTCTTTGTTCCGTTTACATTGATGTTGATCTTGACATTCATACGATAAAGAATTTTAGCGTGTGAGACGAAAGAGGGCCAGGAAATAGCGGAAACTAAAATATAGGAATTATTTGATATTTCCATAAAATGGAACAAATCAAATGCCAGCGGCTGTGGGTGGAGGGCCTTCCTCTTATTTAGAATGCGACTGAATAGAGCAAGTAATTCTCTTAACCGCCATTGACGGGGGGAATAATGACAACCTCATCATTTTCATGAAGGAGGCACGAGTCTTCCTGGTAGTTTTCACCAATGGCAAAAGACAATGAATTAAGCTTTGCAAACTCAGGGAAGCGCTGATATAGTTTCAATTTCAGTGTTGCAATGGTTTCACCCTGTACAGACTCGAATTCCAACTGCCTCGCTTGCAATATTTCTTTGGCAATTCCGTATGCGATAAGATTGATTTTCATAGGGCCTGGTGATCGCTCAGTGTATTATTTAGTGTCTCCAATTCTGGATTGAATAAATTTTTGCATTTCAATCCACGAAAGGGTGGCGCACTCACGGCGCTCAGGAAAATCATGGACACCAGAGAATGCTTTAAAATCATCAGCCAAATCTGGTCTGCTTTCCATCCTTTCCTGTTGGATGAAGCCAAGATAATCATTGCAAATGGTATTGGCCTCCTGAAGAGACTTTCCTTCCAGGGATTTGACCATGATGGAAGTCGATGCCTTGGACACAGCGCAGCCAAAGCCATGGAAATGAATTTGGGAAATTCTATTGTCTTCACTTGTTAAGTACAACTCAAACCGATCGCCGCAGACTGGGTTATAGGCTTTGAGGATATGTGGAGCCTGTTCCATTTTTTGAAAATGAAACGGATTTTCATTGTGGTGCCGGATGATTTCGGAATATAGTTTCTTCAAGTCACTCATCTGGACCAGAATTTTTGGAGGGCCACAAGGGTCTCAATGGTTTTGTCAACATCCTCTTTTGTATTGTAAATAGAAAGGGAGACCCGTATGGTAGCCGGAACACCCATCGATTCATGCAAAGGCTGTGCGCAGTGATGCCCGGCCCTGACAGCAATGTTGGCATCGGCCAGAAAACTCGCTACATCATGCGGGTGAATTTTTTCCATCTGAAAGGATACGATACTTCCGAAATTTGCCGGCTCTCCAAATATTTGTAATGACCCCATTTGATTCAACTTTTCTTTGAGGTAGGCACAAAGATTTCTGGTGTGACTGCTGGTCTCAATCAAGTCCAGTTGTTGAACAAAGTCTATCGCGGTGCCCAATCCAATCACGCCTGGGATATTGGCAGTGCCCGCTTCCAGTTTATGAGGATACTGCAAAAATTCTGTATGCTCCAGTGTCACATTCTTGATGCCACCACCACCGAAATTCAATGGATCGATTTGGGCCGCGAATTCCTCTTTGGCATAGAGTACTCCAGTTCCCAAGGGGCCAAACATCTTGTGTGCAGAGAAGACAACGAAGTCAGCATCCCATGCGTCAACCTTCATGGGATAATGCCCGACGCTTTGGGCTGCATCGATCAACACGGGGATATTTTTCTTGTGGGCAAGTGAAATTATTTCCTCAATTGGGTTGATGGTTCCCAAAACATTGGAGATGTGTGTTAGACAAAGAAGTTTGGTGCGGGGGATGAGCAAGTTGTCAACTTCTGAAAGATTCAACTCCCCTTGTATGTTGACCGGGATGATGGCGAGTTTTGCGCCGGTTTGCTGACAGATTTGTTGCCACGGGATAAAATTGGAATGGTGCTCCATGCCCGAGATTAAAATGCAGTCACCGGGACTAAGTTGTTTTCTAATCAAGCCCTGCGCAACAATATTGATGGATTCAGTAGTGCCTTTGGTAAATGCAATGGAGGTTGAATGGGAGGTTCCCAGGAGGGTGGCAACCTTTTTTCTTACTTCCTCATATTTTTGGGTTGCGACAACAGAGAGGTCGTACAATCCGCGGTGAATGCTGGCGTTCTCCTTCTCATAGAAATCGTTTATGGTGTTGATTACCGCCTGCGGTTTCTGTGAGGTGGAAGCGTTGTCAAGGTAAACCAGTTCCGGCCGATGGGAGAAAATCGGGAAGAGAGCCTTGATGGAACTGATGGGTAATGGCATACGGAAAGATACGGTCAGTCGAGTCTCCTTGGGAGAACAATATTGACTTTTTTTAGGTTTAACTGAATACCACTATTTTTGTTGATCTTCACGATAGAATGACAACTCCTCAATTATTGGATAATCACGGCCGGCCCATCAACTATTTAAGGCTTGCGGTCACGGATCGTTGTAACCTTCGCTGCTTTTATTGTATGCCGGAAGAGGGAATTAAATATCTCCCCAAAAAGGAGTTGCTGACATTCGAAGAAATTGAACGGCTTGTGACAATGCTCGCCTTGATGGGGATAACAAAAATACGGCTTACGGGTGGTGAACCATTTGTTCGCACGGATCTTATGGACTTGATCCGCACCATTGTCGGTGTCAAGGGCATTCAGGATGTTCATCTGACAACAAATGGGATTCTCACGTCACAACATATACCGGAGCTCAAGCGCCTCGGCATAGCCTCCGTTAACCTCAGCATGGATACCCTCAACCGGGACCGTTTCAAGATGATCACGCGGCGGGATGAATTTGGAAAAACTAGGGAAACCTTGCAATCCTTGCTGGAACATGAAATACCCGTCAAAATCAACACCGTGGTGATGGATGGGAAGAATATCGAAGACATACTTCCATTGGTGGCACTCACAAAGGATCAAAGTATTTCTGTGCGGTTTATTGAGGAAATGCCTTTCAATGGAGAAGGAAGCCACTATCCGGTACTTACATGGACTTACAAAAAAATAGTGGAGCACATCCGGCAGGCGCATCCATCACTTATGAAGCTACCGGATCCACAAAATTCAACTGCCTATCATTACCATATTCCTGGCCATCAGGGCAATATTGGTGTCATTGCCGCTTTTAGCAGGACGTTCTGTGGGAGTTGTAACCGCATACGGATTACAGCGCAGGGTGTTCTCAAGACCTGTTTATATGATGATGGCGTTTTGAATATAAAAGATTTAATTCGGTCCGGATTGGATGATGATCAGGTGAAGGAGCAGTTATTCAAAGCGTTTCTCCATCGGCCGAAGGATGGTTTTGAGGCGGAAGGCAGACGAAAGACGCATTCGGTCACCGAGTCAATGTCTACCATTGGCGGATAATTTGAAAAAATATCTATTGGATTCTTAAGAACGAATGGACATGAAGAAATTGTTTTTTTTGGTATGGTTGCTGCTATCAGCAGTTACCGTATGGTGTCAAAAAGAGCTGGAGCCAACAGCTTTCTTTTCCATTTCGGGCGCCGTGAAGTCACCGGTTACCATTCAACTAACTGATTTAGAAAAATGGACTGCGGTTGATATCGGCGATGTCGTGATTACGAACCACCTCGGTGAGAAAAAAAGTGAAGCAAAAGGATTGCG
>JAYVEZ010000063.1:0-8264 GCA_043773645.1 Cytophagales bacterium | reverse complement strand
GTGATGTCCAAAAAGGTCTTGTTTTTCAATTCCTCGCGGGAATAACCAGTAATTTCACAAAAGCGCTGGTTAACAAACCGCCATTTCAACTGGTGGTCGATGATCAGAATGCCAATGGGGGCATTCTCGACGATCTTTCTGAAATTTTCCTCTGAAAAAACAGAACCTGTAAGCGCCATAGGGTGTTTAATATCAACAATGATGGCAAAAACTGCAACTAAATTCGCAACCCATTGCGCTGTATATTTCAATTAGACCTGTAATTATGGAAACATCGGATTTTAGACTTATCACAGCAATACAGAATGCTGCACGCCGACTTGAGTCAAGTACCCATTATCAGTGGGGACACATGGGCGCCTGCAATTGTGGGTACCTCGCCCAGGAGGTTACCAAGCTCACCAAGGAGGAGATTCACCGCAGGGCGATGACGCGTCACGGAGACTGGAGCGAACAACTCAATGAATATTGCCCCACCAGTGGCTTGCCTATGGACGATATGATCTCGGAATTGATAAGCTTCGGAATTGATGCAGACGACTTGCGGCACCTCGAGCGTCTTTCCAATCCAATCATTTTGCAGACATTGCCCCTGGAGGAGAGAGACCTCCGATTCAATGTAAAGGCTGATGTAGTCCGGTACATGAGGGCCTGGGCTATATTGCTGGAGGATGAGCTCGTGAAAAAAATAACCCTTGACAATATAGAGGTGAATCTCGCTGTCGCTGAAGTTTGAAAAGGCAGGTGTACCCGGATATCCAAACCCATTCAATCAAAACAAGAACCCAAGCCTGAGATAGAACAGCGTCCCTTCATTGGAATGACCTACTTCCGCTACCACCGTGGTCAGGTCGTAAGGAACAACCCACAATCCGCCCCCATAACCACGGTGCCAATCATCCGATTTTCCCGTTGGAGCTGAGGGATCGATGCCGGTAGAATCCTTGTACCAGACTCTTCCCACATCATAAAAAACATGCATGCCGACAGAAGCCGGAAACAGATAGGTGCGCAAACTTCCCAGTTTGATACGCACTTCATTATTAAAGTAAACTTTTGAATCTCCGTAGAAACGAGTCTTATGGTAGCCCCTGATCTCTGATTTTCCATCGAGGGCCTGCGCTTGATACAACTGGTAGACGCCTGAGTTATAGCCTGCACCTGCGTTGAACACATAGGTGATGCGTGCAGGCAAACGAAAGGATTGATAAAGGGTAAAATTGCTATTGTGGGAAGTGAAGCTCGGAGCGTCAACCCCATCCATTAACCTGGCAGAATACCTAAAGACAATTCCCCGCGTGGTGTAATTGTGATTATCCCTCTTATCGACACCAACCGAGTAGGCCACTCCCGCAAAATTCCTGGCGACACCCAGCACAGACGAGGGCAAGGTCGCATTGTATTCCTTTATATACCTGTCCTCTGTCGGATCAACGATCTCGCCACGCTGGAACACTGGGCCTACTTTGAAATACCCCCATTGCCCAACCTTCCGTTTGAGTTTGATTTCTGCCCGGATATCCCGGAAACGCAGCCGATAATAATCGATCGAACTCGAAACATTGATATCCGGCTGTTGGTTAATGGCCTGATTGAATACAGATTCATTGCCCCACCCGAAGAAGTTGTTTACGTAATTCGGAGACCTGACATCGGCATCAAGTTCAAGATCCCATTTACCCGCGAATTGTGGAAAACGACCCTCATAACGAATATTAAAGGAATGAGTCTTGATGGCATAGCTGCCCTGAAGCAGGTGGTGCGATGCATAAGGTTTCTTCCGAAAGCCATGTGTTACTGTCGAAAATCCGGTACCGATGAATATTCCATCATCCACGTTGTAGGTAAGGGTATGTTTTGGGGCAAACTTGTCATACTCATAAGCTTTCCTGTCATAATCATTTACCTGTGGGTCAGTCGATGTTTTATCGTGCACTTTCGCTCCCTCCAGGTTCACACCCTGAAGATTGTCGTAAACAAAAATCTGAGGGTCTCCACCGGAATCATTCCAAACCTGGTCTCTCCCTTCTCCACCAATGACCCTCACCGTTTCTCCGCCCAGGGACTTGCCGGAAAAATGAAAGATATCCTCTCCCGCCATGCCATAAAGTCGCACCTCTTTGGTTTCATTTATTTTAAACTCACGCTCAAACAACAGCTTTCCCTGATTCCCCTCTTTATTCCGCTTGAAAACCTGCACATTTAAGTTTCCGCCAGGAAGCCACCGGGTCTCAAACCATTCACGTTTGTCAGAACCCATTACGTCTACCTGCTTTGCAAGGAAACGGTAGTAGGCTCGTGCATTATTCACCAGTACGGATCTTCTGGCTTTCAACTTATCAACGATCTCCCTCCCATGCAGGGCATAAATCTCGTGAGGCCACGCTTTCGCCGCCGAGTCAATGGCTTCATTGGTCATTCGATGAGAGAGGTCCTTGGCAGCATCCACAAATTCATTTTCTGCCAGGGCATTGAGAAAACTGCGATCAAACCACCTTCCTACCTGCATCAACCCAGGTGCCCAGCGGATGTGGTCATCAAAACCTTCCAGGTTGGGAAATTTATCACGCGACCGCCATTGGTGGGGCACAATTCCCTCATTGACGAAAAATGCCTGGTCCCGGTCACGGGGGATAGGCCTGTAGATCTTTTCTTTCTTCCGTATAAATTCTCCCCACCTCCATTGATCGTCATGGCGATCCCAATCACCGATCCACATATCGAAGAGACGCGAGCGCAGCACCCACTTCTGATCTACCTGAACGTCGTGGTCCCGGGCCATGTGTTCAAGCAGCTTGTGGGTGCTGATCATTTTTTCCGGGTTGCCAAAGAAGGGCATATCCTTACCAACTCCATCAGGTCGCTCCTCAAACATCATAACCTCACCCGCAAAGTCCTTTCGATAAATTCCCCACCTGGGATCATTGGGTGCATAGACCGTACGGGGATTGGCATGGTAAATACCAGCTTTACGCGCCAACAGTGGAACGACCGTCGCGGCATACGGATGAGCGGCAGAAACCTGGTCTTGCTTGACTGTCTGCAAAAATGTCTTTCTGAAACTTGAAGGCAACGCTCGTGTTGGATATTTTTCCACCGACCGCAATGTATATTCGCGACGTTCAGAATCATTGAGACGCAGTGCCATGGTTTCCAAACCGCCGCCTTTGCTGATAATTTTCAACCCTCCCCTTTCTTTGCCAATGTCAAATGCCTGTAGCGGAATTTTTTGTGACCATTCAGCGCGATAATTCTCACCCAATAGCATTTTTCTGAAGCTCCCGGCTTCGTATTGATAACTCGCTTGCGTGGTAACCCACAAAGAATCCATTTCCACATCCTGAAATTTTTGAAGCTCCATGGCCTTCATCTTTGGGATGGCCACTGAGAACAACTTTCCATTGGCCCCATAATATTCTACCTCAGCACGCCCATCTGCCTTTATCAGAAGCCTTGCAAAACCATTCTCGGAAGAGGCAAACTTCGAGAAATTCTTCTGCTTCACCGGAGCAGACATTGAACCCGAACCACTGACAATGTAGTGTACGCTGTCGTTCTCGATGTACTGCAACGCATGCTCATGTCCGCTCGCATACAGGGTACCCGGATATTGCTCCATGATCTCCTGGAGGCCACGCCGCATGGATTTGTTCAAAGGGTGCGCAACATCCTGAACGTTGCCAAAAATCTTCCGGTACAGTGGCAACAAAGATCCGACAATGGGCAGCGGGAGATAAAACTTTTTATCAATCTCCGTCAATGGAAAGAGATGATCCTTCCAGGTAAATACTCCACCATGCTGACCATATGTAAATACGGGATGATGACCCGCCACGAGCACACGTTTCCCCTGATTCCGGTTGAGAATATCATCCAATTGAATGGTGACATCAGAAGGACTTTTGGACTCACAAGGACTACCCTCTCCCCCGGGTTTACTCCAGGGATGAAGAAACCACTGTGTATCCAGGATCACCAATAACAAATCATCGGACAAATGGATTTCTTCAGGACCCGGACATCCATCGCGGGGAAGCAGGTGAATGTTGGGGTTCCTTAAAGAGTCTAGAAATGCTTGTTGATTCAGCAAGTATCTCAATCCATCATGATGTCCATTCTTCCAATCATGGTTTCCGGGAATAAAATAAATCTTGTCGTACTCCGAAGCCATTGAAACCTGGTTGAGAAGGATTTGCTCCTCGGTCTTCCTGTCCTCACTTCCTGGATCAGACAATCCCTTGGGATAGAGGTTGCCACCCAGGAAAATTATGGCCGAAGGTATGCCTGCAGGTTGAATGTGTTTTGAAATAAAGTCACGGGCATTCTTCATGTCGGCACTACCTGCATCACCCACCAAGACTACTTCGAACACAACGGTATCAGCACCCTTCTGGGCAGAAACCGCCTGCGCCTGCGCAAACATGAACCAACAAAAAACAAATAGACGCATGAGAAAATCTATGGTAATAACTCCATTTTTTTGAAGAGATGATAACTACAATGGCAACCTGAACAATAAGCAGTCCTTTGGGGTACTGTCTTGATTGACAAACTTAAACCACTTCTCCAAGCGAGCCTCTTCAATCAATCCCGATTTCAGAAGCACCCTGGCCGATGCCAGGTTATCGCAATCCACAAATGTGCTCACGCGGTATACCTCCGGTAAGCCTTTGACGACCTCCATCAATTTACGACAAACCTCGGTGGCAAAACCCTGCCCCCAGTGGGTCGGGCTCAGGATGTACCCAAACTGGATCTTGCCTGCATCGTTGAGCAACCCGCAACTGCCGATCATCCTGTTGGTTTTTTTATTCCGGATACTAAAAGAATAGTCTTTTCCAGCCCTCCAGCCATCTACTGCATACCGCAGAAAGTCTCTTGTGTCTTCCATGCTGCGGTGGGTTGGCCAGGACATATATTTCGTTGCAACGGGCTTGCTGGCATAGGTATAGAATATTTCTTCTGCATCTTCGTATTTTAGGCGGGACAAGGAGAGTCGTTCCGTCTCGAGTTGCTCAGGAATTGGAAGCTTCATTCATTCTTTATACTAGGACCATGAGTTCAAATATCGTTCATCAATACTTCAAAAAAGACATCGAAGGCTCAAAAATCATCGTCAAAGTCAATCCAATTCATTTAAAAGGGACTGAACTCACCATCTTTCCTGACGGAAAAGTTGAAAGCCGGGATCTGGAATTCGATGAGGCCATCCTCGACGACCTCAAAGAAGATGGCTTCGAAGATGCCAGTCCCCTCGAATTTAATCTTTACCAGGTGGGCCTGGTGTGATTTTATTGATCCTGAATGGGTAATATTTTCTAATTCAAAATGGGCGGTTAATTTTACAGCCTCTTTCAAGAAAGACTATGGGACGTGTATTTGAAAAACGCAAGCACAAGATGTTCGCACGCTTTGACCGAATGGCCAAAGGGTTTACGCGAATTGGAAAGGATATCGCCATAGCCGTCAAGCTGAGCGGACCGAATCCCGACAACAACCCGCGCCTGCGGATGGCCATTCAAAATGCCAAAGGAATCAACATGCCCAAAGACCGCGTGGATGCTGCCATCAAGCGTGCCACCGCAAAAGAGGAAAAAGATTTTCAGGAAGTTATCTATGAAGGATATGCTCCCCATGGTGTACCCGTGGTGGTAGAGTGCGCTACCGATAACCCGACCCGCACCGTTGCCAATATCAGGTTGCGCTTTTCCAAGAACGGTGGCAGCATGGGCAATTCTGGTTCAGTATCCTTTATGTTTGAGAGAAAAGGCGTCTTCAAATTTGAACCTTCCAAACTAAACCTGGATGAGCTGGAACTGGACCTCATTGATGCGGGTGCTGAAGACATCCAACGAGAAGAAGAAGCGATCATCATCTATACAAAATTCACCGAGTTCGGGCACATGCAAAAGTTTCTGGAATCCAGGAACCTCGTCGCAAAAAGTTCTGAACTGCAGTACATACCCAATGCCACAAAAGACCTGAGCGAGGCGGAGCAAGATGAGGTGATGGAATGCGTTACCGCCCTTGAGGAAGATGAGGATGTACAGACGGTCTTTCACAATCTGGCATAGGTCCTTACAGAATAGAAATACCTATCAACGCACATTCTATTTTGGACGACCAGGTGTCAAAGCCCCCTTCACGGTCAGGTTGTCATCCACCATTCGATTATTATACTCCTGGATAAAAGCCTTGAGTTGATTCTCCATGATTCTCGCGGTATCAGGCACCTGGGTCATCAAATTAGTCTGAAGCAGTTTATCCTTTTTAAAGTCATAGAGCCCTAACGTTTTCAAACCATCAAACTGAAGAAGGTAATCGCCCCGGAAAGCCTGGAATACGTTGTCCAGATAATTAAACGCGAAAGGGCGGGAATGATCCTGAAAAATATCCCGACCGAAAGCAATAAACGGTTTGTCATAATTGAGCTGCCCAAGGATGGTGGGCATGATATCAATTTGTTGAATAATTTCAGGCTCAAAACTATGCCAGTCGACCCCCGGCTTGTAGAAAAATATTGGGATTGAAAAATAACCCCAGGCTGTATTGTATTCCGGCCGTTGAATTTGTGCAGAGGCATGGTCTGCCGTGATTACAAAAAGTGTATTCTTGAACCAGGGCATCGCCGAGGCTGTCTCAAAGAATTTTTTTAAAGAATAGTCTGTGTACTCAATCGTTCTGTATATGGGGAGGGTCCCATCTTTAAATTTTCCCTTAAATTCTTCCGGTAAGGCATAAGGATGATGTGATGACACAGAAAAGAAATTGGTATAAAATGGCTCCTTGAAGGTGCTCATCTCATTCGCATAAAACTGGAGGAACTTATGATCCCATATACCCCATATTCCGTCATAATCGGCATCATGATCATACTCATCTTTTCCAAAATAGTTGGTAAAGTCGCAGGAATTTGCAAAGGCCTGAAAACCCATGGACCCGTTGGGCGCACCATGAAAGAATGCAGTATAATATCCCTTTTCTTTAAGAAGACTGGAGAGGCTGTTGACTTGATTGCCGGAATAGTGTGACAATACAAATGGAACCTCAATGGATGGAATGCTGCAAATAACGGAAGGCATGGCATCGATGGATTTGCGCCCATTGGCAAAAGAATATTGATATGCCCTGGAATGTCCGATCAGGGAATCAAGAAAAGGAGTATAACCTGTGTAGGTACCATTCACCTGGTCCCGGTTGTATGCCCCAAAAAATTCCTTTGAGAAGCTTTCCAGAATAATAACCACAACATTTTGTGCGTGAAATGGCTTTGTAGAATCAGGTACATGTAGGGGTGTAAATATTTTTTCTGCCTCTTCATCCGTTGAAAAATAGTGAGCCTTCTCAATCACCGGCGTTTTGGCCGTGCGCATCAATGCAAATGGCGTATTCAGCACAAGGTTGACATCCTTCGGCATGGTCGCATATTGGGCCGCATTGCTGAGGGTAATGGGCCGCGTGCTTTCTCCAAAGCCACCCCGCATTCCGGCCACTACCAGCCCAACAATCAGTACCATGGCGATGGATCCTGCGACATGAAAGGTGACGCGATTTCCAATCTGAGGCCCCTCAATTTTGATGCGGTTAAAAATCTTTGACATCGCCAACACAAGCAGCATCCAAAAAAAGAACGCATACCAATAGTCAATAAAGAACTGGAAAATGAGTCCGCCCATGTTCTTCTCATTTTCAAATTGCCGAATGACAACGAGTGTTGTGCGCCTCAGTGTATATGGGTAGTAGATAGAGTCAGCCACATTGACGGCCAAACCAATGGAATTGATGCCTATAAAAAGGTACTTCGCAAACCGGAGGTATGCCGGTCGAAACCGAAATGTGAAAGGAACGATGAGCAACAACAAAAAGAGGGAATTGAGGTACAATATGGCCGACAAATCGAATCGCAGACCGCCCACCATGATTTTCCCAAACCGCGGCAGCGTCATGTTGGGAAAGTATTCCACATTGTAGAAGTAAAATGAGAGGCGGCAGACCATGTACAGTGCCATCATCAGCAGGAGTGAGACGGAAGCGGCTGCGTAAATATTTCCTCTCCATCGAAACCCATTGGTCAGCCGCAAAAAAATCTCTCGCATGTACTTAAATTAATGGCCCGGAAAAGTCGCAAAATATCGAGCAGCCGGCAACCGGACCGCCGAAACCCGCTCGGAACTGAATCAACGTATTCGCAGGAACCTGCAACTGCGGCGGCCAGGGCCGCGCCCATGGCGGGGTGAGCCGCGCCGGCGTCACGCTGCCGCCGC
>JAYVEZ010000062.1:0-7611 GCA_043773645.1 Cytophagales bacterium | reverse complement strand
AGAATTTCCAGGGGGCCATAGGATTTTGAAACATCTTTCAATGTGACAACATGTCGGCCGGAAGGTTGTTTGAATTTGAATTTGAAATTGACAGCAGCGGTATCATCAACCACTTCCTCAACCATATCCATGCGTCCGATGGCCTTTACTTTGGATTGGACCTGTCGAGCCTTGCTGGCCTTGGCCTTGAATCGTTCAATGAAACGCTCTGCTTGCCGTATTTTGGCCTGCTGGTTGTCGAATGCGTTTTGCTGAATGTATTCGCGAAGTTCTTTTTCCTGAAGATAGAAAGTGTAGTTGCCCTCGTAGGTAATCAGTTGTTGTTGGGTAACATCGACCGTTTTGGTGACGACATTGTCCAGAAATTGGCGGTCATGCGATACGATGATCACAGCCCCATCATAATTTCGGAGATAATTCTCTACCCATTCAATGGATGGCAGGTCCAGGTGGTTGGTGGGCTCATCAAGCATCAGGACGGAGGGCTTTTCGAGCAGGAGCTTGGCCAGCATCACCCGCATGCGCCATCCTCCGGAGAATTCCTTGAGGGGACGGTGGAGGTCGGCAGTGGTAAATCCGATGCCTTCAAGAACTTCCTCTGCCTTTGCCTGCATGGTGTAGCCATCAAGGTGTTCAAATTTTTCCTGAAGGTGTGTCAGTTTGTGCACGAGATCCTCTGAATACTCTGTTTCCAGGAGGTGTAATATTTTTTCAATCTCACGTTGGGTGTCTACCGCATCCTTGAAGGCCCCCATGGCCACGGTGAGGATTGCATCTTCGCTTTGAAACGAGAGCAAGTCCTGGTTGAGGAACCCGATGGTGCAGTCCTTGGCCTTGCTGATGCTACCTGCGTCAATTTTTATTTCGCCATAGATCAATTTCAGGAGGGTGGATTTTCCACGGCCATTCAACCCAATCAGTCCGATTTTATCGTCTGGTTTTATGAACATGGAGGCGTTCTCGTAGAGGGCCCTGCCACCAATGAAATAGGAGATGTTTGAGATAGAGATCATGAATGACTTGTGCGCTTCTTAAAAAATGCCACAAAGATACCATTTCTGCGGCCAAAAAAACTGAACCGTTTAATCTTGGATTCAGAAGCAAGCACTAACTTGCCGGCAATTCTTTCCATATGAAATTCTTCAAAATAGTACCCTTCGTAACCCTGCTGGCCTTGTGCTGCAACAATTCATCCAAAAATACCGGTGAAGGTGCTGCCGCTCCCGCTGCTGAGGATGGATCCTTTCCCGCCATTACCGCAGTGAGCGGCACCCTTCCGCTGAATTCAATCAAGTTACCCGCCGGGTTTACCATTGAGGTTTATGCTGAAGTCGAGGATGCAAGGTCCATGGCGCTATCCCCTTCCGGGATCCTGTTTGTCGGAAACAAAGCGGGCGACAAAGTATATGCCGTAAAAGATACTGACGGGGATCACAAGGCTGACAAGAAATGGGTGATCGCTTCCGGGTTAAACATGCCCAATGGGGTTGCCTTCAAGGATGGTGACCTCTATGTGGCTGAAGTGAGCCGGATTTCAAAATTCTCAAATATAGAAGCCAAGCTTGCCAACCCAGGAAAGCCTGTCGTGATTTATGACAAATATCCTACCGAGACTCACCACGGCTGGAAGTATATCGCCTTTGGCCCCGATGGCAAACTGTATGTGCCCGTTGGTGCCCCATGCAATATCTGCGAATCCAAAGACCCGGTTTTTGCGAGCATTACGCGCATGAATCCGGATGGCAGCGGCATGGAAGTTTTTGCCAGCGGTGTACGCAACACGGTTGGATTTACCTGGCACCCCACCACCAAAGAGATTTGGTTCACCGACAATGGTCGAGATCAGATGGGAGATGGCATTCCACCCTGTGAGTTGAACACGGCACCCAAGGCGGGTATGCATTTTGGATATCCTTATTGTCATGGTGGCACCGTTAAAGATCCGGAATTTGGTAGCAAGAGGCCATGCAGCGATTTCACTAAACCAGCACAAAATCTGGGACCTCATGTGGCGCCTCTGGGTTTGAAATTCTATACATCCGATATGTTTCCTTCATCGTATCGGGGCAACCTATTCATCGCCGAGCACGGCTCCTGGGATAGGAGCAAAGAAGCAGGACACATCGGATATCGCATCAGCCTGGTGAAAATAGAAAACAACCAGGCAAAGGGTTATGAAACTTTTGCCAGCGGTTGGCTTAACGCTGCTACCCAAAAGAAATGGGGTCGTCCTGTGGATGTACTGTTGTTACCCGATGGCTCCATGCTGGTGAGTGATGACACCGCCAACGTGATTTACAGGATTACCTACAAATCTTAAAAGTCAGTCGCGATGTCGTCGATCTTTTTGCCTTTATCCACGCGCATCATCTTGAGGATTGGATAACAGCGGTAGGTGAGGCGCAATTCATTTTTTGAATGATCGCGGAAGGTGAGGCTTAACTTTTGTGTATTCCAATTGTAGGTATCTGTGGGAGTCATGTATGCAGGCTTTCCAAATGATTTCTGCATGCCTTTCATGAGGCGGGTGTCCTTTTGGGTGATGACGATGATTTCGTATACGAGGTCTTTGTAGGTTTTGACTTCCACTTCTTTCACTTTTACTTCTCCAATGGTCTTGTACTCATCATTTTCCACTTCGTACAACTTGGCGGGGAATTCATTCTTTTCTTTTACATCTTTTTTGAAAGAAGCACCTTTTACGCTGTCGATGTGACAGCCTAGTTTCAGGTCCTTAAACCCATTCCGTCGGTCCAACTCCGCAAGATCCTGGGAGAAAGCAAGGTGTGCCATCATGATGATGGATGATGTCGAAAAGAACTGCTTCATAGTTTGGGTTCTTGGAATTGAATCGGGATGACCACTTTTGTTTTGTCCCAGGCCATGTGCAAGTCAGCCTTGTCATTTTTTTGATCAAACCAGAGAGTAAACGATTCGTACACAACGTCTGCCAACGATATGGTGGGCACATCAAAGCGCAGGACATCGGTCTTTTCATTGTAGTTGTAGGAACCCCATTGTCCCAGGTCCCCATTGATGATGATGGTCCATGTGTCTTTCCGGGGAATGGTAAAAATTGAGTAGGTCCCTGCTTTCAAGTCGAACCCGTTGACTTTGATGTCCCGGGTAACGGTTACTTCGGTGGCGTCATTGGCACCAGTGCGCCAGACCTGATCAAAGGGTACAAGTTTCCCAAATACCTCCCTTCCTCTTTTGCTGGGCTGGCTGTAGGTCAGCTTCATGTAAGTATCCTTGTATCGTGCAGTCACCAGGGCCAGAGGGCTCGGTCGTGGTTTTACCGACTCCTGTGCAAAGGCTGAGCAGGAGAAAAGGAGGAGATAGAGCAATCCAAAGATTTTCATTGGCAAAGTTTCAGTACAAAATTAAGAATTTTGATTCCATTCTTTACTTTGCGCCATGGTACGTCCAGCCTTTGATGATATTTATATGGAACTGGCAGTGAACCTTGCCAAGCGTTCTCACTGTATCAAACGGCATGTAGGGGCAGTTCTTACGAAAGACACCCGCATTATATCCATTGGATACAACGGGCCTCCTTCCGGCACACACAACTGCGATGAGGAATGGCCAGAGGCTGGGTGCCCTCGGGATTCCAAGGGCGGTTGCTCCTTGGCCATTCATGCAGAGCAGAATGCAATCCTTTATGCAGTCAAGAACAAAACCTCTGTGGAGGATGCGACTTTATACGTCACGCTTTCTCCATGCCTTGCTTGCGCGCGGATTATTTATAGCATGGGAATCAGGAGGGTGATCTATCTAAATTCTTATGCAGCCCATAAGGGACTACTTACCGACGAGGGGGTGGACTTTTTAAATCGCTTTGGCATACCGTGTACCCGCTACGAAGGCACATTGCTAAACGTTACGCACATGATATAGTGGATCAGCGGCCCTTGAGCGCTTTTTCTATATCTCCCAGCCATGCTGCAGTGACTCCCTTTGTCTTCTTTGCCTGCTCGGTTCTAAAAACGATCAATGATCTTTCTGCCATCTGGTAAAGGCCAATGGGATTGCCGTCGCTCTGGAAACTGCCAAGGCACCAGTCGATTTCTGATTGCAACTCGGGCTCAATGCCCAGCTGATTAAGCTTTGCCAACGAAGTCTGACAAACTTTTACGATGAGATCGGTAGAGGAGACAGCGGAGACAGCCTTTTTGGTTGCTACTTTTTTTGTCTCAGTCTTGACGGGTGTTTTTGTTGTTGCTTTGGCCATGGTATGAATGTTTGAGTTGGTAAAATTAGATAGATGTAGTCCCTGCAACCAAGAACTTTGGAACAATATTTTACGCAACCGTTGCCACTCTTTCGGCCATGATATTGATTCCAATAGGTTGCGGACCGCCGAAATGGCCTTTTTGATGTCCCAAAGTTTTTGATAGGATACCAATTCGATCAAACAAAAAGGGAAGCAATCCTGGATCGCTTCCCTTTGTAAGAAGTAGGTTGTTACCTAATTACTTCTTTTTCTTAGCTGCTTTTTTCTTAGCAGCCTTCTTAGCTTTTTTTGCCATAGCGTTTAAAATTTTAAGTTAAGTAATCGTTAAACGTATTCGAAGGTATAATAAAATCTTAAGTTGCAAAAATTTTTAGCGTTTTTTTTTGAAGTGTGATAAATTCTCATACACCGATTGACAACTTTCCATCATCTGAAGCAACATCAATCTTTATTCAAACAACATTTACTTCTGTCGTCAATGTCACACCAAATTTTTCATGAACCGATGTTTGAATTTTCATTGCGAGTTGAAAAATTTCTTCACCATTTCCATCTCCATAGTTGACCAACACAAGTGCCTGATGTGGATGCACACCAATGTTTCCAAATGTTTTTCCTTTCCATCCGCATTGCTCAATGAGCCAGCCGGCTGGTATCTTAACATTATGATTATCAGCTGGATAGGAGGGTATCGAAGGATGTGCTTGCCTGAGAAGTGAAAACTCTTTCTCGCTTACTGTAGGGTTCTTGAAGAAGCTCCCTGCATTGCCGATCACTGCTGGATCAGGAAGTTTACTTTGACGTATCGCGATGACTGCATTGCTCACATCCTGCATCGTAGGATGATCAATCTGATGTTGTTTTAAGACGTCTTGTATTGCTCCATACTGTAGATTGAGTTGATGCTTTCTTTTGGTCAACCTTAAAGTAATACTTGAAATAAAATATTTTTCCTTTAATTCCTGTTTGAAGACACTTTCACGGTAATTAAAGTGACAATCGGAGTTTTCAAAGAGTCTGCTAACGCCTGAGCGCATGTCTATTCCTGTGACATTTTCAATCACATCTTTTATCTCTACACCATAGGCACCAATGTTTTGCATGGGTGCTGCACCGGCTGTTCCAGGTATCAAGGATAGATTTTCAACACCACCCCAGTTATTTTGAAGGCAATATTTCACAAGGTGGTGCCAGTTTTCTCCTGAGCCTGCCCGCACCAGCACATGATTGTCGTTCAGGTCAAGACTTGAAATGCCTTTGAATGCAGCCTTGATGACCAGTCCGTCAAAATTCCTGGTGAAAAGGATGTTGCTTCCGCCTCCCAGGATCAAATGTTTTTTGGCGCGAAAGACAGGATGAGCGATGAGTTCATTCAGCTCCATTTCTGAGCTCACTTCAACGAAGTACGCTGCCGATGCCTGGATGCCAAACGTGTTCAGGCCTTTCAACGAGATGTTTTCCTCTACCTTGATCATGATATCAATGACCAAGGAAGAGAAAATACTTGAAATAGAAAATTCCTATCAGAAGCCCAAGCTTGCATTACCTTTGAAGGCGTTTCAATTATGAGCAGATTTACAATCATGAAAATCATTGAGTGTCCCCGGGATGCCATGCAGGGAATTGAAAATTTCATTCCCACGGCAGACAAAATACGTTACCTCAATCAATTGATGAAGGTAGGTTTTGATACGATTGACGCGGGGAGTTTCGTCTCGCCCAAAGCGATCCCTCAATTGCGGGATACTGCCGAGGTGATGAACCATATTGAGTTCGGCGTCAGCCAAACAAAGCTGCTGGCCATTGTCGCAAATCTGCGGGGAGCGCAGGAGGCAAGTCTGCACGATTCAGTTCATTACCTGGGCTTCCCCCTGTCGTTGTCCGAGACATTTCAAAAACGCAATACCAACCAATCGATACCCGATGCCCTGAACACGCTGAATGATATTCAGGAAGTTTGTGTCCGAACGGGTAAAACACTGGTGACGTACATCAGCATGGGGTTTGGCAATCCTTATGGAGATCCATATGACCTGGATGTGGCAGGCAAGTTTGTGGATATTCTTTCCTCCCTCGAAATTCGAATTGTATCCCTTGCCGATACCATTGGTGTTTCGAAGCCGGGCCAGATTCGGTATTTATTCACTCACTTGACAAGTGATTTTCCAGCGATGGAGTTGGGGGTGCACTTACACTCGAACCCGGCAACATCCATTGAGAAGATTGAGGCGGCCGTTGAAGCGGGATGCCGGCGCTTCGATGGGGCGATCCGGGGCTTCGGCGGCTGTCCGATGGCTGAGGATGATCTGGTAGGCAACCTGGCTACGGAGACGGTGCTTTCATATCTTGATCTGAAAGGAATTGATACGAAGCTTGACAGGGGAGAGTTTGCGAAAGCAATGAAGTTGGCGGATGATATTTTTGCAGCATGATTGAAGCTAAATTGAATTGAGGTGGTTCTGATTTATTGTGTCGTTGAAATCTTTAACAAAGAGACCAAGAAGGCGGAAATGATTTATTGTCTCGTAACAAATTTTATTGGCATCACCGCCATTTATACATTTTTCCAGGCAAGGAAATTACCAGGTTCTTGAATTCCAAAGCCAAAAGAACCGAAGAAAGCAACCCCTGTTCCATTCCCGACTTGGCGCTTAGCTCATCGATCATCATTGGATTTTTTCTCTCCAGAAGGATGGTAAGAACCGTTTGCTCATCCGGTTCTAAGAAGGATAAATCCAAACTAAGTTGCGATTCGGATCTTTCATCTTTGACATTCCAGTTCATGATGTATTCAAGATCTTTCACCGACGTCAGAAGGTTGGCTTTGTGGATCTTGATCAGCTTGTTGCATCCTTCAGAAAACGTGCTCCCAATATTCCCAGGAATGGCAAAAACGTCCTTGTTGTAGCTGTTGGCAATTTCTGCCGTAATCAAAGCACCACCTTTGGTGGCGGCCTCCACGACAATCAGCGCATCGCACAGCCCGGCGATGATGCGGTTGCGGGCAGGAAAATTATGAGCATCGGGGGCGGTGCCAAAAGAATTCTCTGTGATGAGCCCGCCACCCTCCACCATCTTTCGTGCAATCTCCTTGTGTGCTGCCGGATAAATCACATCAATGCCGCTGCCCAGCACTCCCACGGTTGGGAGGTTGTGCTTCAGGGCTTGTTTGTGTGCATGGATGTCGATTCCATAAGCCAGGCCACTGATGACAATGGGTGCGTGCGGGACAATCTCTTCAATGAGTCTTTCAACCTGTTCCTTCCCGTATGGGGTTGCCTGCCGGGTGCCCACCATGGCAACAGTCTTCGGCTGGTTAAGATTGATATTTCCCTTGACGTATATCATCGAAGGAGCATCTTCAATGTTCTTCA
>JAYVEZ010000061.1:0-4528 GCA_043773645.1 Cytophagales bacterium | reverse complement strand
GAGGAATGGTGTAACAAATTGTTGCTGGACTTCTTTTGATGAACGAACGATTGTGCTGTTGGTGAATGGCGGATGGTGACAGGTTACACCATTCCTCCTAACCAGCAAGTCCTGCCTGTTCATGACCGGACATGCACATGCGTTTGAACATTTTAAAAGAGATGGGAAAGATTTTCTTACCATCGGAGGCGGTGGCGGGTTGCACCAACCCCTCAAAACAAGCCCTGATAAGCTTGAAGATCTTGCAGGGGATTACAAACCCATGTTTCATTATGTAAGATTATACCGGACCAACAATAAACTGAGGGTCACTTCTTATTTCCTCAAGGATGATTTCTCCGGTATCGAGAAAGGAAACACCTTTGACATTTCCCTTCCGGATCACCTCCATTGATCCTATCGCGTGCTCTATCAAAGTAACATGAATAACCCATGATGCCTGAAAGAAACTCCTTCGCGCCTCCGCCTCGCGGTTCAATAAATTACCACAAAGACGCAGCGATGCAACGCTTAATCCAAAACGATTTATTACAGGGGACACTGACGACTTCAATACTTGTAAAATATTTGATCGGCGTGTGCCTCCTGGTCTTCGTTCATTCCATCTGTGTCTCTGCCCAAACAGGATGTGCCCTCAAAATTGACAAAGACAGCCTGAAAATTTATCTATGCCACGTGGAAGAGTCCAAGTTCAAAGCGGTGAAAACAACCTTCTTTGTCAACAGCAGCCTTTCCGAAGCGGCGGCCATGATACTGGATATTGAAGGATATGTGGAATGGCAGTACAAGACCATCAGCGCCAATGTGGTAAAGAAAGTAAGCGACCGCGAGATTATTTACTACACCGAAGTTGGGGCGCCCATCATCACCAGCAACCGCGACTTTGTGATTCGCCTGACCTTGAATCAGGATGCTCTAACCAAGGCACTCAACGTTGAAGCCACCAGCCTTCCAGACTACCTTCCTTCCAAAGAAAAAATTGTGCGTGTACCTTTTTCCACGGCGCGCTGGACCATCACGCCTGTTTCCGCCAGACGTCTATTCGTAGAATACTACATTGAAATTGATATTGGTGGCGCAGTGCCACCCTGGTTGGTAAACGTAGTCGCCCCCGGAGCACCCTATGAAACGTTTAAAGCAATGCGCGAGAAAGTTGGGCGATACAAAGGCAAGACTGTGCCCTTTATTAAAAATTAATTGTCAATGGTTAATGATAAGTTGGGAGTCGCAAGCATTAACCATAAATAATTAACCAGTACTCATTGCTTCTTCGCCCACATATCGCGAAGTGTCACCGTGCGGTTAAATACCAATTTTCCCGGAGTTGAATCGGGATCGAGGCAGAAATAACCAATCCGCATGAACTGGAATCGCTCGTCTGACTTTGCCATGGCCAAAGATGGCTCGGCAAATACCTTGGGCAGAACTTTGAGTGACTCCGGGTTTAGCAATGTCCTGAAATCACCTTCGGCCTGGTTGAGGTCTTCTGTATTGAAGAGTCGGTCGTACAGACGCACTTCAGCCTCGACCGCATGCGGCACACTGACCCAGTGAATCACTCCTTTCACATTAATTCCGGAAACATCAGACCCGCTCTTGCTTTCAGGAACATAAGTGCAACGAAGTTCGGATACATTGCCAGCCCCATCTTTGATCACCTCTTCGCACTGAATGATGTAGGCACTCTTCAACCTCACCATTTGACCGGGCGCAAGGCGAAAATACTTCTTCGCCGGCACCTCCATAAAATCATCTTTCTCAATGTAGAGTTCTCGGCTGAATGGAATCTCACGAACGCCACTGTTGGGGTCCTCAGTATTATTCTCGCTGGGAAGCATTTCGGATTTTCCTTCCGGGTAATTGATGATGACCACCTTTAAAGGATCAGATACCACCATGCGGCGCAAAGAAATTTTGTTCAGGTGTTCCCTGACGCAAAATTCAAGCAAGCCGATATCAATAAGGTTCTCGCGCTTAGCAACGCCAATCTTGTCGCAAAATTCGCGGATGCTCTCGGCGGTATAGCCCCTCCGTCGCAAGGCGGTGATCGTGGGCATGCGCGGGTCATCCCAGCCTTTTACATGCCCTTCATTGACGAGTTGCAATAATTTGCGCTTGCTCATCATGGTGTAGGTCATGTTGAGTCTTGCAAATTCATATTGGCGCGATGGATAGATCTCCAGGTGGGTAATGAACCAATCGTATAATTCACGGTGCGGGATAAACTCCAGGGTGCAAATGCTGTGTGTAACATTTTCAATGGCATCGCTTTGGCCATGGGCAAAATCGTACATCGGGTAAATGCACCAGGCGTCACCGGTGCGGTGATGGTGGGCATGCTTGATCCGGTAAATGATCGGATCGCGCATGTGCATGTTGGGGCTCGCGAGGTCTACCTTGGCACGGAGTACTTTTTCACCATCCTTGTATTTCCCCCCCTTCATTTCAGCGAACAGCTTCAGGTTCTCATCGACGCTTCGATCCCTGTAGGCATTGGGAGTACCCGACTTTATCGGAGTACCCTTTTGTGCAGCAATTTCTTCACTCGTACTATCGTCGACATAGGCGAAGCCTTTTTTCACCAGCGCCACTGCGAACTCATACAGGTTGCCAAAATAGTCAGAGGCATAAAACTCATTGGACCAGGAAAAGCCAAGCCACTTTACGTCATTCTTGATGCTGTCAACGTACTCCGTTTCCTCCGTGACGGGATTCGTGTCATCAAAACGGAGGTTGGTTTTGCCGCCATGCTTCAATGCCAGCCCAAAATTCAGACAAATGCTTTTGGCGTGACCAAGGTGCAGGTAACCATTGGGTTCCGGCGGAAATCGGGTGATGATACCCTGGTATTTCCCTGACTTCAGGTCGTTTTCTACTATCTCCTCCAGGAAGTTTAGACTCTTTTCTTCGGTCATGGTTTGTCTTAAAAACTTAAAGGTATAAAGCCTGCTCCAATTCCAAGAACAAAGGGCCGCAGTTAATATTATCTTCAGGCAACTTTACGCTTCTTCATTTTGTTCTACGGTGGGGCGTGGGCATTAAATCAGACACCGCCGCAGTAAGTAACTATGACACAAACGTTTTCAATCAAGGGTATGACATGCAACGGATGCGCCAGCACCGTTGAAAAAGCCCTTGCCTCTGTAAAAGAGATCAAGAAAGTCACGGTAACCCTTGAGCAATCGGCTGCGGAAATTGTAGCGGATCATCCGGTGGCCATCAACTCTTTGCGGCAGGCCTTGGGTGCATATCCCGCATACCAAATTTCTCAAAATGGACATTTCGAGGCATCCATTCCCGTTGGTTTCTGGGTCGATATGAATATCTGGAAGCCTGCCGCGCTCAACACCCTGAACTGCCTGATCGGGTGCTCCATCGGTGACTTCTTCATGGTGATATTCCTTCAAGGATTCTATCCCTCGACCTCCATGACTGTGCAAATGATATTGGCCACGCTCGCGGGCCTGATTACCTCGGTATCACTCGAAACGGTCTTGCTTCACGTCCGGGAAAAATTCAGCTGGAAGTTGGCGTTGCAAACGGCCGTCTCCATGTCCTTCATTTCAATGATCGCCATGGAACTGGTGATGAATGCCACCGACTTCATGATCACAGGCGGAAAGGCTTCCTTTGGAAATCCCATGTACTGGGCAGCCCTGATGGTGGCCATGGTTGCCGGGTTTTTGGCTCCTCTTCCCTACAACTATTACAAGCTCAAAAAATTCAATAAAGCCTGCCACTGAGGTTGAGGCGCCAGCAACATTGTAACATCAATAGTTTACTTGCCGTAAATCTGGTTGAGCAATCCTGCCAGTCGAATGCCCGCTTGCAATACCCGAAGACGTGCAATACTCAAATATTTGTAGGAATACTGATAGCTGAGGTTGCCATTGCCGATATCATAAACCTGCGGACGATAGCCCATGGACTCGGTGGCCCACTCCCGTACCGAATCACCTTGCCATTTTCTTACAACCGTAGCATCGGGTTGAACCAACGATTGGGCAAGCTCCGTGTAACTTAGCTTTGTATCATCAATCATG
Source organism: Cytophagales bacterium (assembly GCA_043773645.1). GTDB lineage: Bacteria > Bacteroidota > Bacteroidia > Cytophagales > Cyclobacteriaceae > ELB16-189. The sequence goes on along the minus strand of JAYVEZ010000061.1, from coordinate 485 downwards.
TCGCTGTCCCAAACCCGGTGAAGGTTGGAATCACTTCTGAACCACTTCACTTTAACATCGTTCCCTCCTTTGTCACCTGGTTTGCCTACGTGAAGGGGTTGATGTATATCCCCAACCATGTGAACCAGCATCTTTAGATACTCCCGCTCCTGCTTGGCTGTGAGCTTTCCCGCTTTGAGTTCTTTGGTTATCTTCTCAATCATCATGATCACCTTACCGTCTGGGTTTGACTCCACATCCTCATAGTGTTTGCCATCGGGAATGGTGGTCCAATGCCAATCGTTGGTGTAGTTGTAGGTCGAATCAGAGCGGATTTCATCCATCCAGGTGCTCACCATGGCAAGGGATTCACGCTCGAGGATCAGGGAGATTCTTTTTTTTGCCTTCGCCGTCAGGAACTGTTCGGCAATCCAGCCCGTGGCGCGGTGGCCCGTTGGTCCCCAGGCAAATGCTTCAGCAGCCGCCAAACAAATCCAAACCAGTAC
>JAYVEZ010000060.1:0-6033 GCA_043773645.1 Cytophagales bacterium | reverse complement strand
AAGATTTTTACGGATGTAGAGCTCAATGCCCAGGTGGATGAACAATTCAATGTTCTTATGCCATCGCTGGATGGGTCTGTCGATCTGAGAATCAGGGATGGAAAGCTGAAAGACTTTGAGCCCCTGCAGAACATGAGCAACTTCTTGTTGAAGAAACGCGACTTTACGGAGGTGCAATTCGCCGAAATCACCAGCCGCTTTCGGCTTTCGGGCCCAACCCTGGACATCAGCAAAATGGAAATTCAATCCAGCGTCCTTACCCTTTTTGTGCAGGGAAGGTATTCCCTGGCTGACAGCACGGACTTAAGTATTCAGGTACCGTTGAGTAACCTTAAAAAAAGGGACAAGGACTTCAAACCCGAAAATGTAGGTGTGGATGCCAAAGTTGGACCAAGTGTATTCCTGCGGGCACACAAAAACAAAGACGGGAAAATGGTCATCACCTATGACCCTTTTAAAAAATTTAAAAAGAAGAAGTAAAGATTTCCTGGCGTTTAACGTTCAACCTTCTTGACTTGCAATGACAGGGCAAGCATCACCGCCTCATAGGCATTCACCATGCCACCGGTGTTGCTGAGATCAGCAAAATCAGCCTTTCCTCCTCCGGGCTTGCGCACTTTCAGTCCATCAAACTTGCGCGTGGATTTCTTGAGAATATCGCGGATCTGTGTGGAGGTGAGCTCTGGGAAGTAGGACATCAGCAGCGCCGCAACACCTGCCGTTGTGGGACTTGACATGCTGGTGCCGCTTTCGTTTTCGTACTTGTTTTTTGCTACCGTAGAAAAAATTTCCACGCCGGGAGCGAATACGTCAACGGATTTTTTTCCATAGTTGGAGAAACGGGCGACAAAACTTTCGTCTTTGCCCCAGGACGAGGCGCCCACCTCCAGCCAGTTCTGTGACTCCTTCCCATCCAGGTAGTATCGTGAGGGATAGTCCCGTTGCGTATCAATGTCCTGGCCATCATTGCCAGCAGCATGAATGAAAAGAACGCCCTTTTTCTCGGCATAGCGTACCGCCTCATCCACCGCTTCTTTTCCAGGTGAATAGGATTTGCCAAAACTCATGTTGATAATTTTGGCGCCGTTGTCTACCGCATACCGGATGGCGTTGGCTACGTCTTTGTCACGCTCGTCCCCGTTGGGAGGCACGGCGCGCACCGACATAATCCGGACATTGTCAGCAATGCCTTTGATGCCGAGGTCATTGCTGCGGTCAGCTCCGATGATGCCCGCGACGTGGGTACCGTGGTCGGGATCAGGACCCGCGACATCGTTGTTTCCATAGTGTCGTTCGTTGATCTTGTTGTAGTCATCCCCGACGATGAGGCGTGAGTCATATTCTGGGTTATAATTATACTCAACAACGACTTTGTAATGTTTAACGCCGTCTTCAAGTTCTTTCAAGGCCTCATCGATGTCTCCATCATCCCCCATGCGTTTCATGATGTGTGTGGTGAAACCTTTTGCGAATGCAAGCGTGGGATTCGTGGACTTGAAAGAATCAACCTTGGCCAGGGTAAGTTTGTCGGTATGCATTACCCCCTTGAGGGTATCCACGCTCATCTTTAAATTGCTGTACATGGTTCGGTACAGGTCATACTCTTTTTGATTTTCCTCTCTCGCCTTTTCAAACCTGTCTTTGATTTTCTTGTAGTTTTCGTATTCGCTTCGTTGCTTTTTGCTCACTTTGTCCTCTTCCACATGGGCAAACATCTTTGATAAACGAGCGTATTCGCGTGTAATTTCTCCTGTGTCTTCGGTGACATTGCCGTCCTTGCCGCCGATAAAATTCCATCCGTGAATATCATCCACATAGCCATTCTTATCGTCGTCGATGCCATTTCCTGGAATTTCACCCTCATTGGTCCAGATGACACTTTTCAAATCTTCATGCTCAATGTCTACACCGGTATCCACCACGGCAACCACGACCTGGCGGGAGGGCAGTCCTTTTAACACGGTGTTATAAGCGCGTTCGGCACTCACACCCTGGAGCTGATCTGTTTCAGGATCACGCAAGAACCAATCGTGTGGTGGTTTTGTCGTGGTCTGAGCAGAAGCTGTGACGCAGAGGGTGATGATCAGGACACTACTTAAGAATGGGGTATGCAATGACATGCGATTAATTCCGATGGGTTGACTTTATCCTCGGCAAAATACAGGCCATCCATGCCAATCCGAAGAAATTCTTAAAAAGAACAGAAAATATTACTTCTGACGGCTCCTGACGGATAACGAACGGCGCAATCCAAAGCGGCCGCCGACATTTAGACCATAAACAGGGAACTCATGGTACATTTTAGCTTGTTGGCGGTTATCATTTTTTATAGCCTCTTTTTCTACTTCGTTGCATCAGTACACAAGAAGATGGCCTATCGCGAGCACCACCAGGTGGCCTGATAGCGGTCGGAATTTTCCTTCCAAAAGTGGTACCTTTATCCTTCTGGGAGGATTAAGGAATATGAAAATCAGAACCACGCTATCTTTACTGGCATTTTTACTCACTGGCTCTTCTATTCTTGCCCAAACGGGCGTCCCACGGATTGTTGTCAATGCCCTTGGTCACTCTGCCAAGGTGGAAAATCTGCTGTTCTCTCCTTCGGGCGACCAACTCATCAGTGTTTCAGATGACAAGACCGTGCGCATTTGGAATGCAGCCAATGCAGAAGTATTAAAGAAATTTGAATCCCAGATTGGCGATGGTCCGGAAGGTATGCTGTATGCATCGGCCATTTCACCCAATGGTAAACTTCTTGCCGTGGCAGGCTATCCGGTCGCTACCGAAAAAGAGAACTATATCGTAATCATCGATTTACAGAAAGGCATTCAAGTGAGCACGGCGGTCGGCCACACCAATGTTATCAACAGCCTTGATTTTTCGAGTTCGGGCAACATGCTGGTGAGTGGCTCCGATGATGGTACAGTCAAAATTTGGAAAATGGATGCGTCGACATCATTAACCTTGATCCTGTCAATACCCGTCGGTGCTCCGGTGAAGTCCCTGTCGATGAACTCGCAAACCCTTGACCTGGCAGTGGCGGTGGAAGGTAAGAGTGACTTATTTGTGTATGGATTGGCCGGAATAGAAAAAGGCGTGATCAAGGCATCGGCCCGTGTCTGGAAAAAACACAAGGGCGAGATTAACAAAGTGACGTACGCTCCCGATGGTGCGTTCCTGGCCTCCAGCAGTTACACCAATGAGTTCTTCCTTTGGCGTACAGATGGTTCCCTCGTAAAGGAGTTTGAGAGCAGCCATGTTATCAATGCGATGGCATTTTCCTATGATTCAAAAATTTTGGTTGGCCTGGATGTTTCAGGTCATGGGGTGAGCTACGGCTTGCCCGCCGGAAATAAGTTCACCGACTTCAATGGGCATGACAACGCCGTATTCAGCGCGGCCTTTTCGCCGGCAGGTGATGGTAGCTACATCGTGGCATCCGCAGGCGGAAACAACAACGAAATCTTTCTGTGGAATCCAATCAATGGAAAGACCATCCGCAAGATAAAAGGAAAGGGCTCGGCCATTCATGACCTTGCTTTTGGTGCGGGGATGGAGTTGTTTATTTCTCGCGAAGGTGCCACCGGCAAAGTCAGTGCCTTCAAGACGAGTTTTAACCTGGGAAATTTTACGATCAACCGGAATCCGGGTAAGTATATCCCTCCTGCGAAGGATCTCAACGCTGGAATACGTCCTGTCAATGAAACCTTGCTTAGCCTTCCAAAAGGTAAGACCATTCAGAATGAGCCAGCCGTTGACGGCCGCATGCTTGCCTACCAAAGTACGCTGGAGGGAAATGTGGTCGTGGCAAGCGATTATTCGCTGAAAATGTATGACCGCGGGGGTTTGCTCTTAAAAGAATTTGTCGGCCACTCGGGGGAGGTCCGGGCACTGACGGTGAGCGCGGATGGTCGATACCTGGCCTCTGGCGGTGAGGATCAATCCATCATCCTATGGAAGTTGTCGGAATCGGGCGCAGCACCCAGCCTGCGGAAGGCATTCCCCGATGAAAACTGGGCAAGGTATTTTTCTGCCCTTCCTATTGACTCCCTCACCAAGGAGCCAAGCAAGAAAGCGTGGGAAGAGGTGATCGCATTCCTGAAAGCGAACGGAGACAAGACATACAAGGGAATCGAAGAAGTCTACAAAAATCTGGGCGAAACAGTACTGCCCTTTGCTACCCTTTTCCTGACAGACGACTATGAGTGGGTGTGCTGGACACCCAAGGGGTATTTCAATTGCACTTCCTCTGGCAGTCAGTATTTTGGATGGCACATCAATCGCGGCATCCGTACGTTGGCGGATTTTTATACAGCGGAACAATATTTTGAAATTCTTTTCCGTCCCAAGCACATGGAAAAAAGTATGCTGCAAGGGAAGCGGGTGGAAGAAATTCTAAAAGAAGAAGGGGAGCGAATCTTCGACCTGGGCCGCCTGCATCGTCCGTCTGCCGGACTGTTCGAGCCTTATGGCTTGGTGAGCAGCAACCAGGTGCAATTTAAGGATGCTAAAATGGTGACCACAAAGCAAATCCTTCCCCTCGAGGTTGAAATCACTGACGGCGGTGGCGGTGTGAAAGAAGTGAATATCTATCACAATGATAAATTGGTAATCACCGACCACGAGATTCAAACGAAAGGCGAAGGAGAAAAAATAACCAAGACCTATACAGTGGATGTCACCAATGATGACAATGAATATAAGGTCGTCGTCGTGAACTATCAGAAGATCGAATCGCGTCCTGAAACCATCCACATCGAATATGTAGGAGAACTCATGGCAACCTCTTCACTTCACATCCTGGCGGTGGGCATCAACACCTACATGAATTCAGCTTACAACCTCAACTATGCTCAACCGGACGCAAAGGCTTTTGTGGAAAAGCTCACGGCGAGCTCGAACGAAAGGATTTTCAAATCCATTGACAAAGTAGAGATCTACAATGAACAGGCTACGAAGGAGAACATCATCAAGGGATTTAAGTCCATTATTGCCAAAGCAAAACCGGAAGACGTCTTCGTATTCTTTTATGCCGGACATGGCAGCCTGGACGAAGAGCACAAAGACAAGGACGGGGACAGTCCCTTCTATTTTGTACCCACCGATATCACAAAATTATACGGTGATCCTGAGCAACTTCAGAAGCGGGGACTCTCCGGAGCGGAGTTGCGCACGTATCTGACCCAGATAAAATCCACCAAGCAGATCGTGCTCATGGATGCCTGCCACTCAGGAGGCGCTTTGAAAGGAATGAATGTCCGGGCCGTGGCGAGCGATGAGAAGGCCATCGTGCAGCTGGCACGAAGTTCTGGTGTTGTGTGGATAGCCTCTTCGGGCACCAAACAATTCGCAACAGAATTTGACGTATTGAAACATGGGGTATTTACCTACGCATTGCTCGAGGCACTGGATGGTAAAAACGACAACGGAGACAACAAGGTAACGGTGAATGAACTCAAACTCTTCATGGAAGAGAGGGTTCCTGAGTTGACGAAACAGTATGGTGGCCAGGCGCAGTATCCAACCGGCTATATCAACGGAAACGATTTCCCGATAGCCGTGATTATTAAGAACTGACCCCCTTTAACGCTTCTTTGATTTTCTTCTTGCGGGCTTCCTTGCCTTAAACTTGGTCTTCTTTGACGAACTGGGTGCGGCTTGATAGCGCTTATTGGGAGAGAAAGCTGCGACTCTTTTTTGAGCTTTTGCAAGTTGTTTCGGGGTATGTCCGCCGGCTGTTTTTTTCACACCCGAGGTGTTGAGCGTTTTTCTCCGGTAGGACAAGGCACTCTTATAATCTGAATTGAATTTCTTGGGAGTCTCTTTCTGGGCGAAGTCGATGCGAAGGGTAAACTCGTTCGAGGAGCCCGTAAAGCCACCAACACTTCCAAGAATCATTTCGCGTGAATAACCCACCAGCAAAGCCTTCGTCAGTTTGAAAGCTACTGTACCGCTGAAGACGGCACCGTTGCGCATGGCAGCACCCGCAATGACTTTGTTGTCATAAGTATAGTAGGCACCCAGGTCGATGGT
>JAYVEZ010000059.1:0-20048 GCA_043773645.1 Cytophagales bacterium | reverse complement strand
CTTCAGTTGGCTACTGGTTTCTGACGAGAGAAACACAATGCAAACGGCCTACGAAATACAGGTGGATTCCGATGCGCCAATAGATGGAAAGGCACTTTCGTGGAAATCGGGCAAGATCATGTCCGATCAATCTGCCTACGTGACGTATGCGGGTCCTTCATTGCAAGCGGGGAAGAAATACAACTGGAAAGTCCGTGTGTGGGATAACAATGGGAAGGCTTCGGCCTGGAGCATCCCGGCATCGTGGCAAATGGGTTTGATGAAACCTTCGGACTGGAAGGCGAAATGGATTCAAGCCGGATTCAAAGAAGATACACTGAACCAGCCCTGCCCGATATTCCGAAAAGTATTTAAGGGGCGCAAAGTGAAGTCTGCCACCGCCTACATCACCGCGCATGGAATGTATGAAGCAAACATCAATGGAAAGCGTGTGGGCACCGCCTATTTAACCCCCGGATGGACAAGCTACAACAAGCGACTTCAATACCAGGCCTATGATGTAACAGACCTGCTAAATGTAGGTGACAATGCAATAGGCGTTACACTCGGCAACGGATGGTACCGGGGCTTCATCGGCTTCGGGGGGCAAAAGAATTACTATGGCAGGGAATTGCTTCTCCTGTTTCAACTGGAAATCAATTATGCCGATGGCAAAACGGAAACCATTATTTCAGATGAATCCTGGAGATCATCAACCGGTAGCATTACTGGCTCCGAGATATACCACGGTGAATCAATCGATGCTAGGAAGGAAAAGACCGGATGGACAAGCACCTCCTACAAAGAGTCAGGCTGGTCAGGTGTGAACTTAAAAGAGGCCGATAAGACCGTCCTTATTGCAACGGAGAACGAACCCATCAGAAAACATGAAACATTCAAAGCATTGAAATTGATCGTGACGCCCAAAGGTGAAAAGGTAATTGACTTCGGTCAAAACCTGGTGGGATGGGTGCAAATTAAGGCGAAGGGTAATGCGGGAGACAAAATCACCCTTTACCATGCCGAGGTGCTGGATAAGAATGGGAATTTCTACACCGACAATTTGCGGCCTGCGAAGCAGATGAACACTTACATCCTGAAAGGCGGGGCTGAAGAAATATTCGAGCCACACTTTACATTCCAGGGATTTCGCTACCTGAGGGTAGAGGGGCTCCAGTATAGTAAGCTGGCAGATTTTACAGCCATAGCATTGTATTCAGACATGAAGTCTGTAGGGAAGTTCTCTTGTTCGAATCCTCTGGTGAATCAACTCCAGCACAATATTGAATGGGGACAAAAAGGTAATTTTCTTGATGTGCCAACGGATTGTCCCCAGCGCGATGAGCGATTGGGTTGGACAGGTGACGCGCAGGCATTTTCACGAACGGCCACCTTTAATATGGATGTGCACAATTTTTTCAGCAAGTGGTTGAAAGATGTGGCTGCTGATCAGGTTAATGGGAGCGTACCCTTTGTGGTGCCGAACGTGCTCGGGCTTGGCGCTACCGGTTCGGCAGGTTGGGCCGATGCGGCCACCATTATTCCCTGGAATATGTACCTCGCGTATGGCGACAAACGCATTCTAGAAGACCAGTATGAAAGCATGAAGGCCTGGGTCGGGTTCATGGAACGAAACAGCACCAATTATTTGTGGAACAAAGGATTTCACTTTGGCGATTGGCTTTTCTACCGACCGGATGATGACAATGATGGAAGGTCTGCTGTCACGGACAAGTACCTCATTGCCCAGGCGTTCTTTGTACATTCCACACAATTGGTCATCAATGCAGCTACTGTTCTTGGAAAAACAGATGATGCGGCGAAATACAAGTCGCTGCTCTCAAATGTGAAAGATGCTTTCATAAAGGAGTATACCACACCCAATGGAAGACTTGTTTCGAGTACCCAAACGGCCAATGTGCTGGCGCTCAATTTTGATGTGTTCCCTGAAGGGCTTCGGCAGCAGGCGGCTGAAAGGCTGGTTCAAAATATTAAGTCGTATGACAACCACCTCACTACCGGATTTCTCGGCACGCCCTATTTATGCCATGTACTTACACGCTTTGGATATGGCGATGTAGCTTATACACTGCTCATGCAGGAGTCGTATCCTTCCTGGTTGTATCCGGTGAAGATGGGGGCTACTACCATCTGGGAACGGTGGGATGGTATCAAGCCGGACAGTACGTTTCAAACACCGGGCATGAATTCATTCAATCATTACGCTTACGGTGCCATCGGCGATTGGATGTATCGAACGATCTCTGGCATTGACACATATGAAGACGGGCCAGGATACAAACACCTGCGCATAAAGCCGCACCTGGGTGGCAATCTCACATTTGCCAACGCTGACCTGATCACTTATTATGGCAAGGTAAGCTCACATTGGAAAGTTGAGAAAGGGATCCTATCAATGGACGTTGAAATCCCAGCCAATTCGACTGCTGCCGTGTACGTTCCAGCTGAGGGTGCTGCCGGGATTGCTGAAGGGGGGCAACCTGTGTCTTCACTGAAAGAAATAAAATCTGTCGGGTCCGAAAACGGGTACATCATCTTCAACCTGGGTTCTGGCACTTACCATTTCACCGTACCCACCGGCAAACGCTAACATTTCTGCAAGAACGACCCACATGCAGATACTCTTTGGCGTCATCTTTCATTTTATCGGTGGCTTTGCTTCCGGAAGTTTTTACATGCCCTTCAAAAAAGTAAAGGGATGGTCATGGGAAAGTTATTGGATCATTGGAGGTTTGTTTTCCTGGTTGATCGTTCCACCACTTGCAGCATGGCTGACACTCCCTGGATTTTCTGAAATCATCAGAGCAACTTCAATCAGCACACTCCAATTCACATTCCTTTTTGGAGTTTTGTGGGGTGTCGGTGGTCTCACGTACGGTCTTGGTGTCCGCTACCTTGGAATGTCTTTGGGAAATTCAGTGGTGCTTGGGTTTTGCTCGGCATTCGGTGCGCTCGTGCCTTCGGTTTACTACAACTTTTTTCCGGCAGAAGGCAAGACCACATTCGGGGAATTATTTACTACTTCCTGGGGGCAGGTGGTGTTGGCCGGCGTCGCACTTTGTTTGCTTGGAATTTACATTTGTGGTCGGGCGGGTCTGTTGAAAGAACGCGAGTTATCCGATGTTGACAAGAAGAAAAGTGTGGCTGAATTCAGTCTTGCCAAGGGGCTGATCGTGGCGGTCTCGTCAGGCATACTCAGTTCATGTTTCAATTTTGGTATCGAGGCCGGGAAGCCAATGGCCGAAGTTGCCGTCGCCTCCGGTTTGAATCCGTTGTTTCAGAATAATGTCACCTATGTTGTCCTGTTATGGGGAGGATTGTTGACCAACCTGGTCTGGTGTATGATCCTGAACCTTCGCAATCATTCTTTTGGTGACTATGCGAATCCAAAAACGCCGCTTGTCGCGAACTATCTTTACTCGGCAGCAGCGGGAACAACATGGTTTCTCCAATTCTTTTTTTACGGTATGGGTGAAAGCAAACTCGGCAATGGCGCGAGTTCATGGATTTTACACATGGCCTTCATCATCCTGGTGGCCAATGGATGGGGAATGCTGTTGAATGAGTGGAGGGGTGTGAGCAAAAAGACGCGAATGACCATTGGAATTGGAATCACCACCATCATTCTTTCGGTTCTGGTGGTTGGTTATGGAAATTCAATAAAATGAGATCAGGGATTTTTTTAACTTTAATTCATGTCTGTCATGACAAAAACTTTTAAACACGTTAGCTTCCTTTGGGATGAGGCGAAAGCGGCCGGAATGACCGGGGATGAAGTTGCCTTGTTGGTATATCGATCCAATTTATTGGGTGCCGATTTGCGTCTTACCAATTATGGTGGAGGCAATACCTCGTGTAAGGTCATGGCGAAAGATCCAATCACCGGTGTCGATACCGAAGTGATGTGGGTAAAGGGATCCGGCGGTGACTTGGGTACGATGAAGAAGAATGGATTGGCAGCCTTGTATGTTGATCGCCTCAACGGCCTGAAGAAGGTCTATCGTGGACTTGAGCATGAAGATGAGATGGTAGAACTATTCAACTATTGTATATATGATTTGTCTTCGAAGACGCCGTCCATCGACACGCCCCTTCATGCCTTCCTGCCATTTAAACATATTGACCACCTGCACCCGGATGCTGCCATCGCCATTGCCGCTGCAAAGGATGGGGCAAGAATTACCCGTGAACTATTTAATGGAACCATCGGATGGGTGCCGTGGCAACGACCGGGCTTTGACCTGGGGTTGAAACTGAAAAAATACCTGGATGAAAATCCGGATATACGCGGTATCATGCTCGGTTCTCATGGGTTGTTCACTTGGGGAAACACCGCATATGAAAGCTATTTGAATACGTTAGAGGTTGTAGAAAAATGTGCTGAATACATCATCCAAGCCCAGGAAAAACGGGGACCCGCGTTTGGTGGTGCGAAAATAAGTTCTCAAGAGAAGTCTCTACGGTTGAAATTTGCCTCGTCTCTTGCTCCCTTGCTGCGCGGCTTATGCTCAAGTCAAACCCGCATGGTAGGACACTTTACCGAGGACGAACGCGTGCTGGAATTTACGAATTCAAAAGATCTTGAGCGTTTGGCTTTGATGGGTACAAGTTGTCCAGACCATTTTCTGCGTACCAAAATAAGCCCCTTGGTGCTTGCGATTGACTTGCAAGATGCGGTGGGTGAACCCAAAACCGTCATTGAAAAAATTAAACCCCAGTTTGAAGCTTATCGCGCGATGTACCGGGACTACTATGAGAGATGTAAACATCCCAACAGTCCTGCGATGCGTGATCCGAATCCGGTTGTCATCCTTCATCCGGGGATTGGCATGTATACCTTCGCCAAAGACAAACAGACGGCAAGGGTGGCCTCAGAATTTTATTTGAACGCCATTAATGTGATGAGGGGTTCGGAGGCGATCTCGTCTTATACGGCATTGCCGCGTCAGGAAGCATTCAACATCGAATACTGGCTGTTGGAAGAAGCGAAACTTCGACGCATGCCCAAACCCAAGGCCCTGTCAGGAAAAATTGCCTTCGTTACCGGAAGCGGAGGAGGGATTGGCAAGGCCATTGCCAAAAAGTTTATTGAAGAAGGAGCCTGTGTGGTAATCAATGACAATGATGCTGGCAGGCTGGCGACGGCTGATGAGGAATTCAAAAAGAATTTTGGTGGGGATGCTTGCACTGCGGTCAACATGGATGTGATGAAGGGCGATCAAATCACGGCGGCAATGAATGCAGCCTCCCTGGCTTTTGGCGGCGTTGATATCATTGTCAACTGTGCCGGGATTTCTATTTCAAAACCCCTGGAAGAACATACCGAGCAAGATTGGGACCTTTTGTATGATATCCTGGTGAAGGGACAATTCCTAGTCACACAAAATGCCGTGAAGATCATGCGCAAACAAAGCATGGGCGGTGATGTGATCAACATCGTTAGCAAGAACGCATTGGTATCCGGACCCAACAATGCAGCCTACGGTTCTGCGAAAGCTGCCCAATTGCACCTGAGCAGATTGAATGCGGCAGAGTTGGGGGCAGACAAAATTCGTGTCAATGTGGTGAATCCGGATGCCGTTATTAGGGGGAGCAAGATTTGGGAAGGGGCGTGGGCCGAAGGACGGGCCAAGGCCTATGGTGTTAAAGTGGAAGAACTTCCTTCTTTTTACGCAAAACGGACATTACTCAACGAAGTCATCCTCCCCGAAGACATAGCCAATGCATGTTATGCTTTGGTGGGTGGCCTGTTGAGTAAGTCAACGGGGAACGTCTTAAACGTTGATGGTGGGGTGGCAACAGCTTTTGTGCGATGACGGCCCATCGGATAGCATTCAAGATGAAATTGCACCCCGGCCAGGCGGAAGAATACAAACGCCGGCATGATGCCATTTGGCCGGAGTTAAAACTACTGCTCATGGAAACTGGTATTCGGGACTACTCCATCTTTCTGGATGAGCAGACGTTTATTTTGTTTGGTGTGCTAAAGATCAACGAAGCAGCCTCCCTTGATGTATTGCGAGGAAACGCTGTTATGAACAAATGGTGGGACCACATGAAAGACATTATGGAAACCAATGAAGATGGCTCACCCGTCAGTATTCCTCTCCAAGAAGTTTTTTACCTACCCTGAATCGGATCGTATGCAAATTGAAAAAGAACAGATTGAAGGGCACAATGAGCGGTTGATCCGTGGCCATCAAAAGAGCTTCAAGTCGATTTCATCAGAGGTTGTGAACATCCAGTCTGTCGTGAAAAAGTTGATGGCTTTTCAGGTTGCCATTCCGAGTTGGGCGTTGGGAACTGGAGGCACGCGCTTCGGACGGTTTGCCGGAGGCGGGGAGCCGCGTAGCCTGGAAGAAAAAATAGAAGATGTAGGATTGATCCATGCCCTCAACCGATCAAGTGGTGCTGTCTCATTACATATACCGTGGGATATTCCAACGAACAGCAAGGCCATCAGAAAATTGGCTAACCATCATGGTTTGCGTTTTGACGCAGTGAATTCAAATACTTTTCAGGATCAACAGCCACAGAAATACAGTTACAAGTTTGGCTCCCTTCATCACGTGAAAAAGGCGGTTCGCCAGCAGGCGATCAAACACAATATCGAGGTGATCGGGCATGGCAAAGCATTGGGCTCCACCGCACTGACGATTTGGCTATCCGATGGGTCTTGTTTCCCGGGCCAGCTCAATTTTAGAAAAGCCTTTCAACGAACAATGGAAAGTCTTCAGGAAATTTATGCGGCATTGCCTCGAAACTGGAAAATGTTTATTGAGTACAAAGCCTTCGAACCTAACTTCTACTCCATGACGGTCGGGGATTGGGGGCAATCCTATCTCTATGCCAGTAAGCTTGGACCCAAGGCCTTTACACTGGTGGACCTGGGTCACCACCTCCCTCATGCCAACATTGAACAAATCGTTTCATTGCTGCTGATGGAAAAGAAACTGGCAGGGTTTCATTTCAATGATTCAAAATATGGTGACGATGACCTGACCGTAGGCAGCATAAACCCATACCAATTGTTCCTGATATTCAATGAACTCATTGAAGGCATGGATGCCAATAAAATGGATCATGCCAAAGATCTTGGTTGGATGATTGATGCTTCTCACAATGTGAAAGATCCGTTGGAAGATTTGTTACAGTCGGTTGAAGCCATCAAAATAGCCTATGCACAGGCCTTGCTGGTAGACCGCAAAGCATTGACATCGGCCCAGGAAGCCAATGATGTAGTGAAGGCGCAAGAAATACTCCAGCAAGCTTATCGCACCGATGTACGCCCATTGGTTGCCGAGGCGAGGATGCAATCCGGTGGCGCCCTCCAACCAATATCAATCTATCGTGACCTGCGAGTCCGGGAACAATTGATAAAAGAAAGGGGATCGAAGGTACAAGCTACGGGACTGTAGCATGGCCGCTACCCCCGTTATTGCCATTGCGGACGTTGGGAAGACCAATAGAAAATTTCTGTTGTTTGATGAGTCTTACACCCTCAGGTATGAGGCAGCAACAGGCAATGCTGAGATCAAAGATGAAGATGGATTTCCCTGCGAGGACATTGGGGCGATCACCGGGTGGATAAAGCGCTCACTGGGTGAATTCCTGGAGAATAAGGAATTCAATGTCAAGGCCATTAACTTCTCAGCCCACGGTGCTGGTTTCGTCCACCAGGATGAAAAGGGTGCGGTCATTGCACCGTTGTACAATTACCTGAAGCCATATCCAGAGAAACTGAGAAAAAGGTTTTATGATGCTTATGGTGGAGAGGCTCCTTTCTCGAAGGCAACCGCTTCTCCTGTGCTGGGAAGTTTGAATTCGGGACTTCAATTATTTCGGATAAAGCACGAACGTCCGGAACTTTTTCAAAACATAAAATATTCACTGCACCTTCCGCAGTTCCTCAGCATGCTGTTCACCCAAAAAGCGTTTTCCGACATTACCAGCATTGGATGTCATACGGGTATGTGGGATTTTGAAAAACAGGATTATCACGCCTGGGTTCACAAAGAAGAAATCTATCCAAAGCTCGCACCCATCACTTCGACAGATACGGTAACGCACGTTGACATGCATGGGCATTCCATTGCTGTCGGCATCGGACTACACGATAGTTCAGCTGCGCTTATTCCATACCTCAAGCAGTTTGAGAAATCATTTGCATTGATTTCAACGGGTACCTGGAACATCACACTCAATCCTTTTAACAGCACTGCACTCACCGATGAAGAGTTACTGAAAGATTGCTTGTGTTACATGAGTTATGGGGGCCGACCCGTGAAGGCTGCTCGCTTGTTCGCCGGCCACGCTCATGACGAGCAGTTGATGAGGCTGGCGGACCACTTCCATCAGCGACCAGGTTATCAGGAATCCTTTCCATTTGATAAGGATTACACCATGAGATTGAAATCAGAAAGAAGCGCTTTGCCCCATAAAGAATTCGATCCGAAAAATTTACTTCTAGATGATTTCTTTAATACTTCATTCGCAGCGTCTGATTCGTTTGAGCATGCCTATCACCAACTTATCCTCGACCTGGTCACCCTTCAATTTGAGTCCACGTCCCTTGTCCTTCGGTCGGACACGAAAAAACTTTTTGTGGATGGTGGATTTTGCAAGAATATGATTTTTATGAATATGTTGAAAGAGTTCTTCCCATCCCTTGACGTGTATGCTGCTACAGCCCCCCATGCATCTTCCCTTGGAGCAGCAATGGCAATCCATTCTCATTGGAACTCAAAGGAATTCCCGAAGGATAGAATAGGACTCACCAGAATCTAACACATCGTCTATAAATGCATTTTCCTTATCCCGATAGTCAGCTATCGGGAGCGCAGATGGGACTCGCAGGCGAGCGTCGATCAATACAATTGCCTTGCATGAATCAGCGTAAATCTGCGCGCATTCAAATCTGCGCGATCTGCGGGAAAATTATTCGACTCACTCACAAGTAAGCTATGTTTTCCTTGCTTTAGCTTAGGAGCTCTTTTTGCAGATATTTTTTTCGGTTACGGCAGGCATTCAAGTCATGACACTAGACATTAGTCACATGGACTTTAGTCATGTTTTGCCATGTGAGTTTCATACCCGCTTGCCCTGAAGGGGTTATTTTTATTTAATAAAAGGGGAATTACTGACCATTGTCATTTTTTAAGTGTGTAATTTCAGGCTGCTTTGAAGAGCGATTTAATCATATCCATATGAAAAATTTAGCCTTTTTGCCTGGAACACCGGATTCAAGTCTGGCCGTGGGTTCCGTTGCATTCCTGATTCTCGCATTTCTTATTTTGATCTATCATGAGATCCGTGTCATGATGGTAAAAAATAATAAAGAGCGCTATGATTATGTGAATACCCATGAAATCCGGTATTTCTGGTATGCGGTCATTGCATTCATTGCCGCCGCGGCATTGTATTTGGACAATGTCGTTGCACCGCTGCTTCCCGTCGACCCGGATTTGCTTATATATGTGCGGTTGTTTTTCCTGGCTGTATTTTCTGTTGTCATCTATTTGTTTTTGTCGTATCCCATCCGCATTCTGTATCCCCGCGTTATTGAGCGCAGGCTAAAACGAATTCGCAACAAGGCCCGGATTTCTCCGACCGGCAATATGATGCGGAAACTAAGTGAGGAAGAAGAATCTGTACACCTCGAAAAGAGCGAGGTCGATGCACAAGCAAGTGGCGTTCACTCGGTAGAATACGATGTGTGGATTGATGACAAGACCGGATACAAACAAGTGGAAAAATACATGGGATACCAACACGCAGAAAAGTGTGTGGAGTGTGGATTCTATACCATGAAAGTCCATGAAGAGGAAATCAGAAGAAAACCCACAGCGACGGAAGAAGGCTTGCTTGTAAAACACTATCGTTGCAGCTATTGCAAGCACCGTGAGGCGCGGGAAGTAGTCATAGCCAAACTGTCTACCAATACTTAAACAGGCTATTTCTTCTTGCTCTTTTCAAAATTGCTTTTACCCATTTTGGATTGTCCGGTATAGAAATCCAGGGTATATGCCAGGGTCACGCTTATAACCTTAAGATTGAAAAGAAGGCTGTCATCATAACCGAGCAGGTTGATGCTTGAGGAAGTTACGCTGTTTTTATTTCCCAAATAGGTCTGACCATAGGTGAATCTCACTTCAGCCATTACCTGCTGTCCCTTCAACGTCCCAAGATTAGCGCCCAGACCGAAATCCAATCCAAAAATCCACCGGTTGACATCCATATAATAAAGTTTGTCGTACTCGCCTTTTGGTGTACCCGAAAATGCGATAGTATAGGATTGTGACCCCAGGGACACAATATTACCCGAACCGTTTAGCCAGTATTTAATGTTGGGCCCAATGTTTACGTACCAATTGGCAGGTATGTCTTTGCCAATCTTAAGCCTGAACGACCTTCGGAGCATCATGGAGAAATCAAGAAAATGATAAGTGGATGTGTTCGTCCAGGTCCCGGAATTGAAGATTACTTTCCTTCCCATTTGAGAAAAGCCAAACTCGGTTTGAAAAGAATAGTTCTTCTTAAGCGAGAAATTTATCAGACCGGCAACATGGAACCCACCTATAGGGGTTGACGAAAAAGTCGATTTTAGGTCTGGGTCCCTGAATGTCGACCACGATGCCAGCAGGCCACCCTTGATGCCAACAAAATACCGCTGTGTATTCGGGACGCGATACACCTTCTGCGAGATTCCCTGACCGCAAAATCCAAGGATGACAAACAGAATTAGAACAATGATCCTCACCTGTGAACACATTTTACCGCTTGAAGTTACCAATTTTCAAATAATTCAATCCCAACCAGCAACTGCACATCCCCCCTCAAGGGCCCGGTGTTTCAGAATTTGTGAGGTAAGGTTCATCATTTTCCGCTTTCAAGTTACTTTCATCGTCGGACGGTGATTAATATTGATGGACTCAGGTTGATCACTCCAACGCAATTTAATAAGTCAGAAATCTCGCTGAGAAACGCCAAAAAACTAGTAATTATGTATTAGAGTGACTTAGACCGAAATCACTGAATGGTGCTTAATTTGAAGAGTTTTAGCTTGTTGACGACAATGGTTTTGGCGGTTGTTGCCAGTTATTCCCAGGACATCACCAACCAGAACCAGTTCTTCTTCAACCCCTATACCCTGAATCCATCGTACGCAGGTACCGAGGGTAGACCGGCTTTTTTCTTAAGCTACCATAAACAATGGTCAGGCGTTTCGGGCGCGCCCACCATCAGCAATTTTTCATTCCATACCTCTACAAAAGGAAAGGTGAGCTATGGTGTAAATCTGAATAATGATACGAGGGGCATCGTCAAGACTTCATCAGCGCTGTTTACGGCCGGCTATACGATTCCCATTGATGATTTTACATGGTTGCGGTTTGGCCTTTCGGCAGGAATTGGTTCCAATGGCGTTGACGTCGATAAACTTGGAACATTTACCGACAAGATTCTTCCTTCTATACTAAACAGAAATTCATTTCTCATGGGAAATGCCGGCGTTTCAATACACCACAAGACTTTTCACGGAGGACTTTCTCTTCCTAATTTGTTTCAGCCTGTCTATGTAAGTGCCGACCCATTTTCGGTGACTGCCCTGAGACCGTTTCAGCAGGTGATCATCCATGCGAGCAATCGGTTTTATTTTGACAATGACAAATATGTGTTTGAGCCTTATTTGATGTATCGGCTCAATGGCAGTGGAATACCTTCCCAATTGGAAGTTGCAGGAGTACTCCACCTTCAGCATTTTGTCTGGGTCGGTGGAACGTATCGCCAGGATTTCGGCATATCAGGAGTGGGAGGTATCAAGATCCAGAATCAATTCGCCCTCGGTTTGTCCTACAGTATAAAGAACACCGGGATTAATGAATTGAATAGTCCGTCCTATGAAATCCAACTGGCCTACCTCACTGGGGTGAAGAAAAAGGATCACCTGGCGTATTCTTTTATGGGCACTGAGAAAGAGAAAATTCATAAAAAGACTGCGAAGGAAGTTGCGGACGCGAAGAAGAAGCAAGACGCAGACCTGGCCCGCAAGAAAGAAGAGGACAGGAAGAAACAGGAATTGATCCTTGCCAAACAAGCCCAGGACAAGAAGTTGCAGGAGGATAAAAAATTAGCTGAAGAAAAACGCATTCAGGATGAGAAGAATGCCCAGCAACCGATTGTGCACCAGGTCGACTCCAGTCACCATGAAGACCTGAAACAGCTTAGCAGGATTGCCCAACATGCTGACGACCCCAATGCAGAGCATGGGCTGTCGTCTGATCAACATGAAAACCATGAACGTCATGAAGTTGTTAAGCAAGGGTCTCACCATGAGGAGCTTGATTTAGGGGATTATGTGGTGGTTGGCGTGTTCTCTAACAGGGGCAACGCTGGACGCTATGCCGCGGAACTGAAGAAACTGAATTTTAACGCCGATTTTGGCTTCCTGACGAATCATGACAAATGGTACGTTTTCCTTTTCCAGGGCAATGATATTAATCAGGCAAGGGCTGAGAGGGACAAAGACAGGAAACTCAGGCTATTCAAGGACGCATGGCTCTTAACCGTTACACCGTGATTTATAGGAAATTGCTTTTCTGTAGCATCTTCACTGCCGGGGGCTTTCTCGCCATGGGACAAACGCCAGCTATTCAGTCCATTACTCCCGTCAATGGAGCCACCCAGGGGCAGGTCATCATTTCCGGTTCAGGATTCGGCAGTGTTGCCGGAAACCAGGTCGTTTTCTTCGACAACATAAAAGCCAATATCACTGCCGCTTCTGATTTCTCCATCACAGTTGATATTCCCCCACAAGCGCATATGGGAAATGTGGAGGTCATTAACACCTCGAGCGGGCTATCAGGAAAGTCAAACTTAAAATTCATAGAGTCATTCAGCGGCGCCGCATTCGATCCAACAAAATTCTCTGCGCCGACAACCTTTGCCTCTACCAAAGAATTGTTCGACATCTGCACATGTGATTTTGACGGAGATGGGAAGCCCGACCTCTCGACAACCAAATTTAATTCCTTGGGCGACGACCCATTGGCTACGGACCTATTGATCTTTAAGAATCAAAGTACGGTCGGCTCCCTTTCTTTTCAGCCATTTGATAAAACAAATCTTGGTGCCCTCAACGTTGGTACTATTACCAGCAACATCAATTGCGGTGACCTGAATGGAGACGGTAAGCCCGACCTGGTTGCTTCGCGCGCGGGCGGAACCAAGAACGTTGTGTATTACCTGAAAAATAATTCAACACCGGGTACCCTTGCTTTCTCCGGTGTACAGTCTTTGTTTCTCGACCCTGGTCAGTTTGCGTTCCGCATCTCCATCCGCGACCTCAACCTGGATGGGAAGCCGGAATTGATCGTGTCGAATTCATTTGATGATCCGGTTACTGAAAACATCGTCTACGTCTTTGTCAACCAAAGTACCCTGACCACAATCTCATTCAATTCCACTCCCATTAAACTTACCGTCACAGGCGCCAATACCACCTATGGTTTGGATGTGCAGGACATGGATGGGGATTCAAAGCCGGATATCATCGTGAATCAATTTCAAACCAATGACGTCTTTATTCTGCGCAACCAGAGCACGAGCACCATTTCATTCTCTGCACCTGTTAAAATTGCTTCCACCGGGTTCTACAATCAACTGGGCACCGCCGACTTGAACCAGGATGGCAAGATGGACATGATGCTCACCAGCACCTTCGATAACACCTTGCGGACGTTTATTAATACCAGTTCCGTGGGCAACATTTCATTCGCCGCACCCTTATCCCTGGCAACTTCTACCCAGCCCTGGGGCGTGGATGGTAGTGATATTGACGGAGATGGAGATGTGGATATAATAGTGGCAAACAAACAGGACAACTTCCTGAATGTATTTATTAACGGGGGAGGAGCGTCGCCCTCTTTTACGCGTTCCGACATTCCTACGGTGAAATTCCCCAGGAACCTGAAAGTGGGGGACCTTGATGGAGATGCCAAACCGGATATTGCCTTTACTTCACTCACTTTGTCCAATACTTATGCTTTGGATATACTGCGCAATACCAATTGCGTGAGTCCGGTTATACTAAATGCTGCGCCGGTTGTTATTTGCACGCCACAAACTATTACCCTAAGAACAACTCCAGCGCCTGGCGTGACTTTCGACTGGAAGAGGAATACGGGGCTGGTCCTCAGTTCATCAGCATCAACCTATAATGTTGTTGATGCACCCTCGGCCGGAAACTATACAGTGACTGCCAATGGCGAAGGAGGAGCATGCGTAATCATGTCACCTATATTGACGATCTCTACAGCCCCTGGGTCTCCACCAAGCCTCACACCCATTAGCTCAAATTCTCCGGTATGCTCAGGCGGTACGCTGAATCTTTCAGATCCCGGAGCCCCAGGAGGTGTAACATACCAATGGTCTGGACCTGCTGGCTTTACTTCGACGTCAGCAACCCCATCGGTGTCGAATATGACCCCTGCCATGGCTGGTGTGTATAAGCTTTTTGTTTCATCGGGTGGTTGTAATTCTGATGAAGTAAGTTCTGCTGTCGAAGTTGCGTCCTTCCCTAACTTCACCATAAATTCAAGTACAACTTTTCCGGGTTGTGCCGCTACCGGCGCAACCCTTAACATCAATTCATCTCCTGGCTACCAATATCAGTGGTTGTTGAATGGTGCAGCGATCACCGGGCAAACCAGCACCACCTTGAGTGCAACCACAGAAGGTGATTATACCGTTCAGGTGACCAATACTGCATTGAGTTGTTCTACAGTGACAGCAAAACTCACCGTTCAATTGTTCTCCACACCCGTGGCAAATTTCACCTCTCCAGTTGCTGTATGTACAAACGCAGCCGTAAATTTTACAAGCACCGCCACTGCCGATCCACGAGGCACTCCAACGTTTGCCTGGACATTTGGAGATGGTGGAACCGCCACTGTAGCAAGTCCCTCGCATACGTATACATTATCGGGAATCAAAACGGTGACTCAAACAGTTGGGTACAGCGGTATGACCGGTTGCACATCAACTGCAAACAAAGCCATTACGATCAACGATCCGCAGGTCCCGGTCATACTCGCACCGGTGACCAAGTCATGCCCGGGGGAAAATGTTGTGCTCACCGTATCTGGGGCTTTTAGTTCGATCATCTGGAGTACTGGAGGAACGGGTTCAAACTTGACGGTAACAAAACCTGGAACTTATTCAGTCAATACGGTTGATGCTAACACGTGCGCCAGTTCGGCGACATTTTCTCTTCTTTCAAAACCCATACCCACGCTGATTGTGAGTGCAAATAAGGCAACCATCAGTCCAGGAGAAACGGTTCAACTAACTGCCTCTGGGGCTGACAGTTACGCCTGGTCTCCCGCAACAGCATTGGACAATGCGACAATTGCCAACCCAATTGCCTCCCCCGTCGTCACCACCACCTATCATGTCATGGGCTCTATGATCTTGGGATGCCAGGCAACAGATAGCGTGAAAGTCACAGTAGGTGATGCCAACTCCATACCTGCCCCACTAATTTTCACACCCAACGGTGACGCCGATAACGACCTCTGGAAGATACCCGGCATAGAAAATTATCCTGACTGCACCATGACCATTTTTGACGGTCATGGAAGTCATATTTATGAAAAGAAAGGTTATATTAATGATTGGGATGGAACAAACAACGGAAAACAATTGCCGGAAGCAACCTACTTCTATGTTTTTTCATGTCCTGATAAAAAAGCCATTACAGGTACCGTGTTGATCAAGAGATAGGCCGCAGTGAGCATGAATAGCCATGTTATGGTAGAAGGAGACGTCACGAATACTGAATACTCATTCCGTTGGAAGGTCATTCAACGGTGCGCAATCATTTTAATTTCTCTGCTTTGGTACACACTGCCGGCATTTGCACAGACGGAGACATGTAACGACGGCAAGGATAATAACGGTGACGGGAAAATCGATTGTGCGGATGCCCTTTGCACCTTTGCTCCGACAGTGGAAAAAGGATGTAACTGCTATGACGGTAAGGATAACGATGGAGACGGCAAAATTGATTCCGGGGATACAGACTGTGCTACCTATTTTGGGTTGACCTTTGTTGGCAGCGGATCAACCTGTAGCATCAATCCGCCTCCTGGTACTGCCTTCAGTACAATTGCTCCTCCCATAGCCTCTTCAACCAATACCGCGGATACCCAATCAAAGATCGTGGTGGGAGATGTTGATAACGACGGAATTCCGGATGCTGTTACGACAAGTAAGTGGAAACAATGGATCAGGGTGCTTTATACCACTACTGTTGGGGCCAATAAACCAGGTGATGCTAAGTCTGAATTTGCGCTGACAGGCGCGGGCGCAAAGATATTTCCTGTTGGGAAAGGCCCTTATCTCTTTGAGCACGAGGTGATGATTGCTGATATTGATAAGAATGGTATTGCGGAAATGTTCACCATCGCCAGTGAGCGAAGCAATGGTAGTCCCACGTCACAGCCGGTAAATTTCTTTCTGTTGCGCTTTGACTACGCGCCAGGTTCATTGGTGAACAAATGGGTAGTCCATCTTGGAACAGATAATCCGGGAAGTCCGGGTATTGCAGATTTTGACGGAGACGGGAAGGCAGAAGTTTATTTAAAGAATCAAATTTTTGCTGCCGAAACAGGCTTTAAGCTTGCTGATCCAGGCGGCAACTGGGACCGGACAATTAATTCGGGTCCTGTGGCTGTCAATATTCTGGGTGACGCGAAGCTGGAACTTGTATGTGGCAACCTGATTTATAGTGTGCCTAGCCTGGCTGCAAGGGCAACCACCGTCGCCTTGGCTGCGCCCGTGGATATGAATAGCCTGGGCGGCCCGAAATATTTTCCTAAAGGATTCAATGATCTGTCGGAGTATGGGGTAGATCAGTTTAGTTCCACCAGTACTGCCGATGTAGACGGAGATGGTTTTATCGATGTGTTGATGACAGGAGCAATCAACTGCTCCGGAAATGAAGCAGTTCCTTGCGGAACAAACAAAACAACAATTTTTTACTGGAACGTTCAGAAGAATACGATAAGCACATTTACACCACCCGATGCCACCTATCCCAACGGCTGGATTTGGGGTACCGGAAGGATCAACCTCGGAGATGCCAACGGAGACGGAAAACTGGAAGTCCTCTTTGCCGCGGGTAGTCAGATATTTTGTTTGGGCCTTGATGGTGCAGGGAACCTGACGCAACTGTGGGTGCGCGCAATCAATGATTCTAAGTCAGGAATCCTGAGCATTACGGTTTTTGATTTTGACAATAATGGGAAGCCAGAAGTAGTTTACCGGGATGCACAGGAACTGGTGATTGTTGATGGACTAACCGGTGCGACAAAAATTTGGTCTTCAGCTTGTCAATCACATACCTATACCGAAGGCCCTGTCATAGCAGATGTTAATGGAGATGGAAACACAGACATTTGCACGACTTGCAGTTCCTCTGCAAGCTTCGATATTAATGGTGATCTCAACAATCAGGCAATTGGTGAAATCAGAATTTATTACTCATCAACAAACGCCTGGTTGCCTACCCGTAAAGTCTGGAATCAACAGCCATATTACGTTACCAACATCAATGACAATCTGACGTTACCCTATCCGCAGCTCAGCCCCGACCTCATATTTAGCAATGCACCGTGTCCCAGTGGTTTACCTGGTCCTCAACGTCCATTTAATATCTTCATGAATCAGGTTCCTCACCTAAGTGCGAGTGGGTGTCCGGAATTTCCAGCACCTGATTTAACTTACTTTGGCGATGACCCGGCCAATCCTGGTGTGGACAGCAATGGGGATGGTGTGTATAGTCCGACAGTGATCGTTACACCTCCCATTTGCGGTAACCTTGACATCAAGGTCAATTTCAATATCATTAACAATGGTGACTTGCCCATCAGCGACGTTGTGCCCGTAAGTTTCTTCAATGGCGACCCAACATTGAATCCGATTACCGCTACAAGATTGTTTAACACGACGCTCAACATTGCAAACTTGCAGGTTGGACAAAAGCTTGTAACACCAACCATAAGTTTCAACGGACCAGGAACAGCTTTTACCCTGTATATCGTGATTTACAATGATGGTTCTTCATTGCCTATTGTCCTTAGCGGGCAGAGCACCAAAGAATGTAGTATCAGCAACAATATGTATGCGGTTCAAGTAACTCCAAGTCCATTCACCACTACCATTGAAAAAGTTCAGGATAACTTTAAATGCATCAACGCTGCACCAGACAATGGTGAACTGCGGGCCCACATTTTTAAGGGGGCCGTTGAGGTAGTAGATTTTAGCCCATATGCATTTCAATGGTATTCTGGAGTAGGCACCGGAACTTCCATAGCCGGACCGGCCGGTACCAGCTATGACCTGATTGGAAGAGTTGAGGGAATATATACGCTGGTTGTTACAGACAAACTGAAAGGCTGCGCGAGCACACCCATTCAAGCAACAATTATCAGGCTCGGGAATGATCCCACCATTAACCTGACATTAATATCCAATCAAACGGTTTGTAGCCCACCGAATGGGCAGCTTCAAGCTGATGTAGTTGGTGGAAACCCCGGGTTCACATTTGTCTGGTATGACATTGCATTAAATCCATTGGGTATTGTCGGCAATGTCGCCACTAACCTGGTGGCTGGTAATTACCTGGTTTCTGTTTCGAAAGATGGTTGCACAAAGCTTTCCAATCCTTTGGCGGTAAATGGACCACAGATCCCGGATGCCCAGGCATCAACACTTCAAAATGTGGTGGACTGCACCAACCCGAATTCAGGTTCAGTAACTGCTGATGCCTTGTTTAATGGTGTAGTCCAAAATCCTATCAACTTTACTTTCGACTGGTACTTCTACAATAATGCGACTAGTACAAGAGGAAGCATTCTCCCGGCCGGATATGGAACCGGTCAAACTCGAACAGGGTTGCCCGTTGGATACTATCAGGTCGTAGTCAAGAACAGCACGACCAATTGTGTCTCGGGTATTGCTCCTGTCACGCAGGTTCAAAGTCAAACCGTGATACCCACCGCACAGATAAACCAGGTTGCTCCTCAAACTTCATGTGATCCTGCCAACCAGAATGGGATACTTACAGGGGATGCACTGATTGCTGGCGTGGTCCAGAATCCGGCTGGATTCACCTTTCAATGGTTTAAAGGCGACAATACCCTGCCTGCTAATCTTGTGGCAACTACCTCGGGGACCAACGGACAGACTGTGAATAAAGTCGCAGGCGGAGGTATTTACTATACTGTTAAGGTTACTTCTGCACTGAATTGCACCAATACGGCGAAATTTATTATCGCGGAAGATGTGAATCTACCTGTGGTCACGCTAACACCATCTCCGAATTCAGTTTGTAACCCGGCCTTGGCCGCCAGCACCTACAATGGATCGGTCTCTGCATCCATAACTTTCAAGGGCGTGGCGGTTGTAGTTGGGGACCCTAAATACACATTTGCATGGCACAATGGCTCATTAAGTTCAGACCCTGCACCCTCACCGAACTCAACTACGAATGTACTTTCCCTGCAAAATGGCGGCTTCTACACTTTGGTCACTACACGCACAGACCTGTTTTGTGCTTCCAACCCGGTAACAGCACAGATTGTTAATGCAACAGTTCTTCCTGCCTTGACTACAACCAACACGCCCTCCACAAATTGCGTAGCTGGGAAGGAAGATGGGAAAGCGACCGTGCTGACTGTTGATGGTGTTGCCACTGGCGCAGCGGTGGGGTACACATATGCATGGACTGGTCCAGTCGCTCCTGCTTTCCCATTGACTATTCCTACGAACGCATCCAATACTTCGCAAACAATCAAGGTGCAGGGAGGTCCAGGATATAATTACACGGTATTGGTCACTAACCAAAGCACAGGATGCCAGAATTCTGCCAACGTAAATGTGGCAGATGGTAAAGCTTTGCCCATAGTTGCCCTTACTCCAACCAGTAATGGCATTTGCACCCCGGCGCTAACGTCCCCGGCAAAGACTTATAGCGGAAAAGTTACGGC
>JAYVEZ010000058.1:0-5320 GCA_043773645.1 Cytophagales bacterium | reverse complement strand
GACGCCCAAAAACGAACATCAAAATTCTACCACGATATTAAGTTTAACTACTTCCTGGATCAGTACAGCAAAAAAATATTGACCAACCGTGTGTTCCTTCACCGGGACAGTCTCTATAGCCGAACCAATACCTTTCTCACCCAACGACAATTGGCCAACCTGGATATCTTTAAATTTGTTAATATCAACTACGACACATCAGGGGGAAAATTTATTGCAAACATTTTCACCAGTCCGCTGGACCGCTATGCATGGACGAATGAGGCGGGGGTTACGGTGACCCAGGGATTTCCAGGACCGTATTACAGCCTGAGTTTTAAAAAGAGAAATATCTTTCACGGTCTGGAGATTTTTGAATTGAATGGCCGTTTTGGCTTTGAAGGGGTGGCCTCAGCAACCCAGCTGGGAAATGTCTATAAAAGCACCGAAGCGACCATCAATACCACCGTGACTTTTCCACAATTTCTTTTTCCACTTGGAAAAAAGTCCGAAGGATTGGGTCGGTATAATCCGAAGACACGGCTGTTGGCCGGATATACATACACCGACCGGCCTGAATACCAGCGTTCCAACGTAACTGTCTCCGGCACCTACACTTGGCAGAGTACCAAGGGCACGCAATATTCATTTACGCTGATCAATCTTCAAGTCATCCAGTCAACGACAGATAGCGCTTTCAATGCAACCCTGCTCAACCTTCAGGCCCAGGGAAATAATCTTATTAATTCCTTCAAGCCGTCCCTGGTGAGCAGCATGATATTTTCCATGACCTGGAATCCCAATAACTATGGCAATACGGAGAGGAGTTCACATGTGGTGCGATTCCAGGCTGAAAGCGGTGGCACCCTGTTCAATCTCTACACCCCGGTATATGCAACAGAAAAAGGGTTGCAGACGTATCAATATTTTAGGGTAGGCCTGGACTTCCGGCGAAAACAAATAATCGATCGGAATACCTCTGTTGCTTTTCGGTTTAACTCAGGGGTTGCCTATTCGTACGGCGCCAATGGAGCCCTTCCCTATGAAAAGTATTTTTTCGCAGGTGGTAGCAGCAGTGTCAGGGCATGGCGACCGCGCCGACTGGGCATTGGCTCTTATCCTACCAAACTCAGCACCAACCCTCAAAGCAATGGACTGTTTGATTACAGCTACGAAAAGCCAGGGGAAATTTTGCTTGAAGGAAGTATCGAATGGCGCAAAAAACTTGTGGGCTTTGTTAGTGGTGCACTCTTCATCGACGCTGGGAACGTATGGTCCTTTCGGCAGGCCCCCGCACCCGTGCCCAGTGAAACCACCGCGAGCTGGGCCGCCCAAGGCAATACAAAGTTTTACCTGGATAAATTCTACAAAGAAATCGCCGTGGGCACAGGCTTTGGATTGCGCTTTGACTTCACCTTTCTGGTGCTGCGGTTGGACATCGGTATTAAGGCCTGGGATCCCGGTCGTGCGGAGGGTGACCGTTTTGTGCTGACGAAATTCAAGTTCTTTGGACCCTTTGGCGTCGATCGCGAACCAGTTATATGGAACGTGGGGATTGGGTATCCGTTTTAGATTGGTTTAAAGTTCCGGGTTCTGGGTTCCGAGTTCCGGGTTCGGCTATGGTAGTCAACTCTCAACCCCGAACCCGCAACCCGGAACCCGGAACTGGGAACCCGGAACCCCTAAAAACCAAACAACTCTTTCATAGCGGATGCAACTTTTTGAGCATTGGGCAGCATCATCCTCTCTAACTCCACATTCAATGGAACGGCGGGAAGGTTGGCCGACCCTACGGTCCACACCGGTGCATCCAGGTATCTAAAACATTCTTTGGAGATTCTGCCTGCCAGCGACTCCGCAAAGGAATTGAGCAACGGTTCCTCCGTAAGCACCATCACACGGCCATGCTTTTTTGCAGATGCCACAATGCTGTTCCAGTCAATGGGGTTGAGCGAACGCAAGTCCATGATTTCAACCTGCCCGGGAAATTGTGTGGCCGCTTCCTTAGACCAGTACACGCCCATGCCATAGCAAATGATAACCATCGACTCACCGGCCTGTACCCGTTCCTCCGTTGCCTGCTGTACGATGTTTGATTTGCCCAACGGGATTATATAATCCTCATCAGGCTCCACAGTCTTGGCATCACCCGTGCCTGGCACCTTACTCCAATAAAGTCCTTTGTGCTCAAGCAACACGACGGGATTGGGATCATAGAAGGAAGCTTTTAGCAAGCCTTTCATGTCTGCGGCATTGGAAGGATAAACAACTTTGATTCCACGAATGGTGAGGAGCATGGACTCGATGCTTCCGGAGTGGTAGGGACCTCCCCCGCCATACGCTCCGATCGGTACCCTGATCAACGTTTGAATCGGAAATTTTCCTTTCGTGAGATAACAGCTCTTTGAAATTTCTTCCACCAGCTGATTGACCCCCGGCCAGATATAGTCGGCAAACTGAATCTCTACGATGGGCTTACATCCCACCGCCGACATCCCTGCGGTTGAACCAATGATATAGGCTTCCTGGATGGGCGTATTAAATACCCGCGCATCACCATATTTTTGTGCAAGTGTTGCTGCCTCCCTGAACACACCTCCCAGCCTCCTGCCAACATCCTGTCCATAGAACAATGCTTCCGGATGATTCTTTAGAATTTCATCGACAGCATGCAGGGCTGCATCAACCATCATTATTTTTTCGCCTTTCTTTGGCGAACGGTTTCCTTTCTCTGATATAACAGGTGTGGGTGCAAACTCATGTGAATCAAAATCCTCTTCCTCAGGGTCTGCCGACTTGAGGGCCCGCTCATAATCTTTCCTGACGTTTCTGAAAGCCCGCTGCCTGATTTCTTCCAAACCCTCTTCATCAGTCCCGGCTTCCGCCAAATATTTTTCAAGCAACAGAATGGGATCTTCCTTTTGTTGCTCGGCTAAATTGTCGCCACGGTACCACTCTTTGCGCACGCCTGAAGTATGATGACCCAGCAACGGACACCGGGCATGAACGAGGATGGGCGACCGTTCAGTTCGCACATACCCGATTGCCTTTTCCATTCCCTCATAGCTCTTCACAAAATCAGCTCCCTCCAGCTGCATGCGTTCCATGCCTTTGAAACCCGCTGCATATTCATAGGCGTCCATGGTGCGCATTTCTTCCGCTGTTGCGGAGATACCCCAGCCGTTGTCCTGGATGAGAAACAGGATTGGAAGTTTTTTCAGGACAGCCATTTGAAATGCTTCCGCCACTTCTCCTTCAGTGACCGAACCATCTCCCAGAGAACAAAGTACGATCGGCTTATTTTTTCCTTTCAGCAGTCCCTGAGATTCCAGGAAGGCAATACCATGGGCCATGCCGGTGGCGGGAATGGCCTGCATGCCGGTGGCAGAACTCTGGTGTGGTATCGTGGGGAACCCTTCCCGTCGCAGTGCCGGATGTCCATAATAAGTGCGGCCACCCGAAAAAGGGTCGTCTCGTTTGGCCATAAGCTGAAGCATGAGCTCATAAGGCTCTAAGCCCATTCCCAACAACATCGATTCATCCCGGTAGTAAGGTGACGCATAGTCGTAAGGTTTAAGTTGAAAGCCAGTAGCCAACTGAATTGCTTCGTGCCCACGGGAAGTGCTGTGAACATATTTGCTGCAGACCTCTTTGTTTTCCTCATACGTTTCAGCCATGCGGCGTGAGGTGCACATCAGCTCATAAGCCCGGAGCAGAATGGCCTTATCAATTCCGTGTATCGGTTCTTCTGTTGAAATTCTCTTATCTGGCATTTCCATCGTTTGAAACTGGGTAAATATAAAGTACCATTTAAGTTCATCCGTGGTAATCCATGGCTAAGATTATTCTTTGCCACAGATTACACGAATTCTAATACCCTTTAAGGTAAAACAATAATTCTAACTTAATATCTATCGATCTCAATTTGTAGGAACCTTCACTTGCACAGGACCTATTTTCGTTTCGTTCTTTTTGTCTTAGACACAAAAAGAACCAAAAAAGTCAAGGCGGAAAAAAGCTTCCCCGCTCATTCCATCACACCACCTCGCTTTTCCGCCGGGCCACCACTCCTCGTACACCCTTCAAGAGCCTTAAATATTTATGCAGGCCAGAGATTATAAGGTTTCGAAGGTTGATCCAACCAAAAAAAATAAAATCAAAATTGAAAGATAATCGTGTGCTTAAATCGAAGGACAACTTTCTGTCATCGCATAAGGCGCCTCATTATTCCGCGGGCCTAGCAGGGGCATGCAGGGTGAGGAAATAATGCAGCGCCGTTGCGATGACTCGGCCAAGCGGCCGTGGAGCAAAAAAATCTTTACTCGACTTTTATCCCCATCTAGATATTTCATAATATGATTTTTCCTATCAATTCTCGAAACAAATCATTTGTTAGATAGAATTACCACGGATTAAATTCTTTCGCAACCGCATTCCCCAATCAGGAAAACATGTCTATTTACTAAATATTTTAGTAATAAATACTAAAATTAGTATCTTGGCACCTGTGGAGAGAAACATCATTCATTTGGATCTGGACGCCTTTTTTGTGGCGGTAGAATGCAAAAAAGAGCCAAAGCTCAAGGGAAAGCCCCTCATTGTAGGTGGCAGCAGCCGAAGGGGCGTGGTAGCAGCCTGCAGCTACGAAGCCCGGCATTTCGGGGTACACTCGGCCATGCCCATGTACCTGGCCCTGCAGCTCTGTCCGGATGCCACCGTGATCTCCGGCGACATGGAATCGTACAGCCAGCATTCTCACCTGGTGACGGACATCATTGCCGACTCCGCCCCCTCCTTTGAGAAAGCTTCCATTGACGAATTTTATATCGACGCCAGCGGGATGGACAAATTCTTTGGGGCGTTCAAGTGGGCCGTGGAGTTGCGGAAGAAGATCATCCAGGAAAGCAGGCTTCCGATCTCGCTGGGTATGTCGGTGAACAAACTCGTATCGAAAGTGGCACCGGGAGAATTCAAGCCCAATGCCGAGAAATTTATTCCATCCGGCACCGAAAAAGATTTTCTGGCCCCCCTGTCCGTTGAGAAGATCCCCATGATCGGGAAGCAAACCTCGTCCTTTCTCTACGACATGGGCGTACGCACCGTAGCCACACTGCGTGAGATGCCGTTGAAATTTCTAGTAAGCGCCTTCGGAAAGAATGGAATGTCTCTCTGGAACAAAGCACAGGGCATCGACGAATCACCTGTGGTGCCTTACAGCGAGCAAAAGTCCATTTCCACTGAATGCACGTTTGAAGAAGACACCATCGATGTGAAGCGGTTGAAGTCAATCCTCATCGCGATGGTGGAAAAGGTAGCTTTTCAATTGCGCGAGCAGAAAAAG
>JAYVEZ010000057.1:0-2373 GCA_043773645.1 Cytophagales bacterium | reverse complement strand
GCCGCGAAAGAATTCGAATCATTGGGTGGCAAAACGTTATCCTACCACCTGGATGTATCCGATCGGGTACAGTATCAGCAGGTGGCAAATGAATTTCTGCTCAAGGCAGGAGGCATTGACCTGCTTTTCAACAATGCGGGTGTTGGGGATGGTGGTGTCTTTGAAGAGTACTCCCTTGACAACTGGGAATGGATGACACGCATCAACCAATTCAGCGTGATCTATGGCTGCCATTTTTTTTTACCCACATTCAAGAAGCAAAGATCAGGGCATATTCTGAATACGGCGAGCCTTGCCGCCATCACGTGTGCTCCCACCATGGGCGCTTACAATATGACCAAGGCTGCCGTTGTGGCGCTTAGTGAGACGCTGTATGGAGAACTCATAGATTATAATGTGAAAGTCTCATGCATTCAACCAGCTTATTTCAAAACCAACATTGCACAACATGCCCGGGGCGGGGAACGGGTCAAGAAGACTACCCAATTCTTCATTGATCACTCGAAGTTAGAAGCAAAGGAAGTGGCACAGGAAATCCTGCACCGAGCCGGAAAGAATGAATTGTATATCATTCTTCCCAAGGCGGCCAGAAAGATGTGGAGATTGAAACGGCTGGCCCCTACCTGGTTCCGGAATATGGTGAAAGAGAAATTCTTGTCGGCGGCCAGCAAAGTGCGATAAGTTGGAAAAACTGGCAATACCCAATGACCGTGGCGTGTTCTCCCTGACCATACAGGTCATGCCCGAAGATATTGATGAACAGAATCACGTCAACAATGTGGTTTACGTTCGCTGGGTTCAAGACGTAGCCAATGCGCATTGGAAAAATATGGCAACAGAAGAAATGAGGGCGCAATGGAATTGGGTAGCACTGCGACACGAAATCGATTACCACGCACCCGCCATGCCAGGTGACCAAATCACAGCCTCTACCTGGATTGCACCGCCGGAGGGCCCAAGGCAAAAGCGATATGTTTCGATTCAAAGGGCCAGTGATCAAAAAGCGCTCGCGTCAGCCTGCACCATATGGTGTCTTTTAGATGCCCGATCAGGGAAACCAAAGAAAGTCTCAGCAGAAATTAGCGACTTATTCGGCCTAAAAAATAGAGGATAGTCCGTTGTTAATGAACTTCCGGTACCTTCTTGAATCCATCAAATAGAAGCACAAGAGGCAATGGCCAATCTGAAAAGCCAGGAAAGCAACGATAGCAAAAAGTAAAAGCATAAAAACTAATCGTTTATTGAACTACTAAAGTATTATTATTCACTTTCAAATCCTAATTATCAGATAGTTAACACTATTATATTAAAGTAAACTATTGATTATGAATCTGGTACAAGTGCTTCTCCGGGAGCACTCCAAGGCGATGTCTGACAAGGTTGTGAGCTATGTAGGCAGCGACTCCAGGAGATTTGCTGAGCTCGTTCGAATCTATTTGGCTGGACCCTACAGGGTGACACAAAGGGCAGCCTGGCCCCTGAGCCACTGTGTTGAGCTGCATCCTTCACTGCTCCGGCCTCACTTTAAGAATATTCTGAGGGCGGTACAAGCGCCGGGAATTCATGATGCTGTGAAGCGAAATACCGTGCGGATGTTTCAGTTTATTGATATCCCCAGGGCGTATCAAGGGGATGTTGCAGCCGTTTGCTTTAAATTTCTGATGAATCCAAAAGAGCCGATTGCTGTACGGGTGTTTTCAATGACCGTGTTGGCCAACCTGGCCAAGCTCCTGCCCGACTTGCAAGGAGAGTTAAGAATTGTAATCGAGGATCAATTGCCCTACAGCAGTCCCGGATTTATGAGCAGGGCAAAAAAGGTGCTAAAGAATCTGAATACCTGGGCTGGCTGATCATAAAGGATTAAACGATGAAGATGCTAATATTACAGATTGTGATGAACTGAATGGATTCGAATTCGAAAGAGCACGTCTGTAAGAACTGCGGCAACCACTTTAGCGGGCATTACTGCAATGAATGCGGTGAAAAGGTGATTGTGCCTCAGGACCGTTCCTTCCGCACCTTTCTCAACAGCATGTTTCTTGCCCTGACCTTTGCTGACAACAGATTTTTCAGGACGTTATGGGTTATTGTCACCAAGCCAGGCTTCCTTTCAAAAGAGTTTGCGGAGGGTAGGCGGGTGAAATACCTCAAGCCGCTGTCGATGTTCTTTTTCCTTAACCTGATCTATTTCCTGTTTCCCCTGATTCAGCTTTTCAATGCCTCCCTGCGCACACAATTAAATTCAATTCATGGAAAACTGGCGGCCAGCACCGTCGCACGCAAGATGATTCAGTTGGGTGTTTCTGATGTGAACTCATTTTCAATCATCTACGATCAAAAAACGACGCGTTTCGCAAAGATGCTGGTCATCGT
>JAYVEZ010000056.1:0-5570 GCA_043773645.1 Cytophagales bacterium | reverse complement strand
ATGATTGAGAACCGCGAGATCACCAAACGGATTTTCCCCGACCTCATTCCTCAAAACCGTGTGCTTCCGGTTACGCACTACCCGAACATCCTGCTGAAGAACCTGATGTCGCTTTCGCCGCGGAAGATTTCTGCACCCAATGTGGTCTTGTTAACACCTGGAATTTACAACTCCGCATATTTTGAACACACCACACTCGCGCGCCTCATGGGTATTGAGCTCGTGGAAGGCCGTGACCTCGTGGTGGAAAACCACTGTGTGTACATGAAGACAACCAGCGGACTGCAACAAGTAGACGTCATCTACCGCCGCGTCGACGACGACTACCTTGATCCCCTCGTATTTAATCCGGACAGCACACTGGGCGTCTCTGGTCTACTATCCGCCTACCGCAAAGGAAATGTTGCCATCGTCAATGCCATCGGAAATGGTGTAGCCGATGACAAAGCGGTGTATGTTTACGTTCCTCAAATGATTCGGTACTACTTGAATGAAGAACCGATCCTGAAAAATGTTCCAACCCTACACCTCTCCAAGCCTGATGAACAAAAGCAGGTGTTGGCCAACATCAATAAGATGGTGGTAAAAAAAACCAATGAATCAGGCGGCTATGGAATGCTCATGGGCCACATGGCTACGGAAAAAGAAATTGAAGATTATAAGAAGGAGATATTGAAAGACCCCCGGCAGTTTATTGCCCAGCCGGTCATCAACCTGTCATCAGCGCCGTGCTACATTGATGGGAAGATGCAACCGCGAAGAATTGATCTAAGACCCTTCGCCCTCTGCGGCCCGGGCGGAATAGAAATTGTTCCCGGCGGACTTACCCGCGTGGCGTTGCGCGAAGGCTCGCTGGTGGTCAATTCGTCGCAAGGTGGGGGGAGTAAGGATACTTGGGTGATAAATAGTTGATGATAAATGGTGGGGTCAAGCCAAAGGCTAAAAGCCAATTCGTAATTTTTAATTTTTAATTCTTAATTAGTTTATGTTGAGCAGGGTTGCCGATTCGCTGTACTGGATGTCTCGCTACATGGAGCGGGCGGATGGTATTCTGCGGATGTTAAAAATTAACCATTACTCTTCTCAGGATGACCGGGAGGGCTTTACCTGGCGGCCGGTGCTTAAAATTTTTAGTAACCTGGATGAGGAGGGCATCGCGGGCATCGAGGGTAATGGAAGGAAGGTACTGCAGTACATGGTGTTGGACCGGGAAAATCCAAATTCTGTGTTGAATATGGTTACCCAGTCGCGGGAGAATGCGCGTTCGGTTCAGGATAACATTACAAAAGAACTGTGGCAGTCATTGAATGAATTTTATCACGTGGTACGCGATCCACGCCTGGAGTATTCGCTTCAGGTTGACGATCCAATAACCGTGCTGGATTCCCTCGTTCGCCAATGCATGCTTTATTATGGAGTAGCGGACACGACCATGTTTCGGGGGGAAGGGTTGGGATTCATGAATATCGGAAAGTACCTGGAGCGGGCGATTCAGTCTTCGGATATATTGAACGTCAGGTTCAGCGATCTTTCCTATGACCTTGAAAAACCGACGGAAACCACCTATTGGAAATACTTGCTGTTATCAGTGTCCGGATATGCCCTGTACCTCAAACGCTATCGTTCAGGATTCGAGGCGCGCAATGTGGTGGACCAGGTATTATTCAATGTTGATTTTCCCCGTTCCGTACTGTACTCGCTCAATCAACTTCATCGCTATTTGGGCAGGCTAAAAGATGAGCAGAACGCGGAGGGATATGCCAGGGTTGATTTTATCATCGGCAAGGTGCGGAGCAAAGTGCAATACTCTGATGTGCAAAGCGTCTCCCGGATTGGATTGAATAACTACCTCACGGAGATCAATGCCGATTTTTATGAAATTGGCAAGGCATTGAATCAGTCGTATTTCGCGAATAGTTGAGGGGAAAGAATTAAGGATTAATGTCAATACGATAACTGATGTCAAAGTTTAAGATCCGTCACGTCACCAAGTATACTTATGAGGAACCTGTGCGCGACAGCGCCAATCAGATCATGCTGTACCCGATTCAGGATGACCATCAGGAGACCTTGCAGCAGACCATTCTCATCACCGCCAATCCGCTGGTGAATATTCATACGGATTATTATGGTAACAGGGTCGGCACGTTTACCCATGCCCAACCCCATCAGGTGTTGACGATTGATTCCCAACTCCTGGTGATCACCCAACACCATGAATTTCCGGCAGACCGGGAACCCGCTGAGGCCCAGTGGAAGGAATTGCATTCCCTTCGCCATGACCTGAGGTTTATTGATTTTCTCATGCAGGAAAGATTTTCTTCGTTTGTGGAGCTTGAAAAAATCATTGCCGAAGAGCGCCGGAAGCAATGCTCCCCGTTTGAATCAGCGAAACATTTTTGTCAATATGTATTTGAGACATTCACCTACCGCAAAGGGATCACCACCGTCGAGACCACGGTGGATGAAATATGGAAGCTTAAATCGGGCGTGTGTCAGGATTTTGCACACATGCTGCTGATTATGTTGCGGTTAATCGGTATTCCCTCACGCTATGTCAGCGGATACATCTGTCCCAACAAAAGTGGGATGAGGGGTGAAGGTGCTACCCATGCCTGGGTGGAAGCTTATATTCCTTCTTATGGGTGGCTCGGGCTGGACCCTACGAACAATTGTCTCGTGAATGAAACACATGTTCGGCTGGCGGTGGGAAAAAATTTCTCCGATTGCTCGCCGGTACGTGGAACATACCGCGGCACGTCGGATCATACCCTTGAAGTCTCTGTTTCTGTTTCCTACGAAGACGGCCAGACCTCATCAGGAGATCAGGAGATCATTTATTCTGAACCTCCCACCACATCGGTGTACAACAATTCATTCCGCAAGCACCAGGAGATGCAGCAGCAGTGAGGTGGGGATGTGTTGAAGTGTTGAGGTGTTGAGGTGTTGATGTGTTGAGGTTACCTCGCGGCGATGATCAGGATGAGGCCTGCGATGTAGCAGAGGAGCATGATGTTCAAAATGGCGTTCGTGCCGGCAGGGGCTCCTTTGAATTCTTTCCAAATAAAAATTCCCCAAAGCGCAGCGACCACGGTGGCGCCTTGTCCGAGGCCGTAGGAGATCGCGGGACTTGCTTTGCCGGAGGCGAGGATGCTGAAGGACATACCCAGACACCAGATGGCTCCACCGAGAATACCAGTCAGGTGATTTTTCAATGTTCCCTGGAAATAATTTTTGTACCCCACGGATTGTCCGACAAAGGGTCGCTTCATCAGAAGGGTATTGAAAATGAAATTGCTTCCAAGAATACCGAACGAGAAAACAACTACCGCCGTGTAGGGACTAAGTTTTCCGGACTCGGGCACCATGAAATCCTGAAACATGGAGGCGGCGACATATTTATAAAACAAACCCATCATACATCCGCTGACCACAGAAAGCACGATGCCTTTGGTGGAGGCCTTGCTGTCTTTGCCAATTAACTTTCGGTAGGCGTTGGCATTGAGGACGATGGCTACTGCAACTAGCGCAACTCCGGAAAACAGAAAGGGTGCATTGCCCAACGGCGTATCCAGGTAATTTACAATCACTCCAATCACGAGCGCCAGCCCAATGCCAATGGGGAATGCCACCGACATGCCTGCAATAGAAATCGCCGCCACGAGCAAAATATTCGCAGCATTAAATATGACGCCTCCGGTGAAGGCGGAAGCGATATTCGAAGCATCAGCCTGTTGCCAGTCGGCGACGAAGGATCGGCCATCTTCGCCGTTGCTTCCCATCGAAAAAGCAAAGAGGAGGGAGAGTGCCACAATCCCAATCACATAGTCCCAATAGAACAGTTCAAATCGCCAGTCCGCGGCGGCGAGTTTCTGGGTGTTGGCCCAGGAGCCCCAACAGAACATCGTGATGATGCAAAAGATGACGGCGGTAGAATAATTTTCTATGATGAACATGGCCTGGTATGGGTCCTGGATTATTTGGGCTGATGGTTATAGATGAGAATATCCGTCATTCTTACTTCATAGTCTGGCGAAGGGTTCAGGAGTTTAATTCTAATGTTATGCTTCATTTTTGGCAACTGATACCGCCAGCAAAGTTCAAGTCTTCTTGTGGTGTAGGAAACCGGGAGTGTGAAACTTTCTGTTTTGATGCCATCGATGTAAAGTTCCGCGTTGAAGAAGAAATCTCCTTTGTAGTCCCACGATGATCCTTTTATTGGCCGCGCCTCACCCCTGATCACAAAGCCAATGCCATCAAATTCAAAAGCATATTCCTCAACCAGGGTTTTGTCGACGGGTCTTTTTTCAACCGGGCGGTGTCCTTCAAAACTTTGCTCCAGCCTTACTGCTTGCGGTAATTCCGTTTCGATGGAAATGGTGCTGCCTGTTATTTTGCCGTGGTTCTTCTCTATCACTTGCAGGGCATGCTTGTAGCTCATGCCATAGACATCATTGAGTGACATGGTGGTGTACTTGAAGTCGATGTCTTCTGCCTCTTTCAATCCCATTTTCCAGAACGGAGGAATTTTTTCATATCCGAGCATCGTGCCGAGAATGCCACCGGCGGAGGATGGATTGCAGTCTGCATCTTGGCCCGCCCTGGCGGTGATTTCAAGGGTCCTGGTGAAATCTCCATTGCCATACAGTAGGCCAAGGACGATGTACGCCGAGTTAATTTTCGCATCGATGTTAAACGCGCTGAAGACACCATCCGGACATCCATTTTCATCCGACCATTTTTTCTGAATCTCAAACCAGGTTTGTTTCCAGTCGGCAGGGTATCTGTCATGCCAGGCAATAACGTCGGCCATGCATTGGTAGAAAGTACTTTGGGTGGGAATTGTCTTTAATGCTTCTCTGACGACGAAATTGATATCGGTGGAAGTGAAGGCCAGGGAATACATCGCTCCAATGTAAACGCCGCCATACCACCCATCGCCATAATTCATGATGTGGCCGATGCCATCACCGATCCGGGCAGCGGTGTTGGGCATTCCGGGAGACATCAAGCCAGAAAAATCAGCTTCGATTTGAAAGTCAATGTCATCTGCATGAGGGTTGTTCAACCAGTGACCCGACTGCGGGGCCTTGATGCCATTCAAGATGTTATAGCGACCGGCCTGGTTGGCGTGCCACAACACATAGCCGGCATTGGCATAAGCCTTCGCGTGCTCTTCGTCGGCGGCGTCGATTCCTTTCTTTTCAAAGACATCAACAAATGTCAGGTCCATATAAAGATCATCGTACAGCCCCGGATTCTCCAGCATCGTTTTCTTGATGTATCCATCATACCAAACGATGGGCTGGTAATCATTGATCATGGAGCCCTGAAACCGGAATTCGACAGGACCCCCGTAGGTTACCCCGATGGTTTGTCCCGCCCATCCTCCTTTGATTTTGTCCTGGAGAGTGGTTGTGGTCATGGTGAGGGTACGGGTGCTTTGCGCTTGACCTGGCAAGGTGAGCATGTAAGTCAAAACAGAGCAAATGATGAATAGGCGGAATATTTGTTTCATGGTTTCACCTGGCTAGAATATCGAATTGTATTGGGAGGGGGCTCTGAACTTT